>NZ_FR882971.1:0-91613 GCF_000435115.1 Bacteroides sp. CAG:633
TTCTCAGAGAAAACTCCCAGCAAGTTCAACTTCACTTTCGTCGTATTGCTCACCTTGATATCCAGATTGGTACGAATATTCATTTTAGAGTATTTCAACTGTGTAGAGTATCCGTCGTTCTCCTCAGTAGGCTGATAAATACCCAAATTGTTCAGGTAATTCAACTGTGCATAATACTGCACCCTTTCACCACCTCCACTAATCGAGAAATTCACATTGTTGCCATAAGCATGATCGCGTAATGCTTCATCCCACCAATCCACATTGGGATAGAATTCCGGATACGTCTGGTCACGGAAGGCATCCAGTTCACGCTGGCTGTAACGAGGAGACAGTCCATCATTCTTCATGCCTTCGTTCAGCGCTTGCGCATACGTATATCCATCTACAAAATCGGGCAAACGATTAGGAGTAGAGAAATTAAACTCATATCCAAAATTAATTACCGGAGCATGAACCGCACCGCGTTTGGTCTTAATATATACTACTCCATTGGCTCCACGAATACCGTAAAGTGCCAACGATGCAGCATCTTTCAGAACTGTAACCGATTCGATCTCTTGAACGGTCAAAGAAGATATTTCCCGCTCAAATCCATCTACCAGAATCAACGGCGTACTGCTGTTGCTGGTTCCTACTCCACGTATATATAAGGTAGCGCCATCGTCCCAGGCATATCCTTCGTTTTGAAGAACTTGCAATCCAGGAATTAGTCCATACAATGAATTCGACGGGTCAATACTGGTCTTATGCGAAATCTGTTCGGATGTAGCCATTGCCCCTGCGACAGTCGATTCCTTCATATCGAAAGAAATACCTCGTCCATATTGTTGAATGCTGTCTGTTACTTGTGCCGTTGCTACGCATGGCAACAGTAAAAAAGCAGCGATAAATTTCATACTTCTTTTCATAAGTACATTCTTGTTACTTTGTTCATTGAATCATCTTTTGTTATTCCCATCCTGGGTTCTGTACAAGGCCATACCCTTTGTTCACCTCATTACTGGGGAAAGCACTCAAATACCATTTAGGAGAGAAACCACCGGGTTTCTGCCAAGCTCTTTCTGCTAATTGCGGGAAAGAGAAATCGTATTCTAAAGTATTCTTATTACGATAGACATTGATACCATGCAAATGCTTTGTAAAGTCAGCTTCACGTTTCCAGCGAATCAGGTCGAAGAAACGTACTTCTTCCCAAGCAAACTCACAAGCGCGTTCACGAAGCACAGCTTCACGGAATTCTGTCTTTTCGTCTTGCTCACCTTTCAGGACCAATCCCGGCAATCCGACACGAGCTCGTACTGCATTGACATACTGATAAGCCTCACTTGTACGTCCGCACTCGTTCAAAGCTTCGGCATACGACAAATAGACCTCTGCCAGACGCAAATACGGCCATTGGAAAATACGACCACTATACTCGTTTTTACGGTCAAGAGCAAATTTACGACCAGCTATACCAGTAGCCAAAGACTTGGTATCCAAAGAAGCGGCGCTACTGTTCCAATGTTTGCCGGCAGGATAATTATTGGGATCATCGCCTTTCTTCTGGAAAACTTCAGCTTTTGTACCCTGGAAGTCATCACCATCCAGCAGAATAGTCTCACTCAAACGAGGATCACGATTTATGAAAGGATTCTTACGGTGTTCCGGGTTATCCCAATCAAAATCAGTACCATCGGCCATAGGGAACATATCAAAACTTTCCTTGGTCGGGCACCAGCCACCCCAACGCATGGACTGTAATAAAAAAGAAAGATTGCTAGTCTTATAATGTCTGCGGACCGAAACCAGAGATTCGGTAGTACCACGTGTATAGTAAGCATCCTGGAATGCCTGACGGTACGTACCCGATGTATTCTTATCGACTAAACGATAGAATCCTTCACTAGCCATTGCATCAAAAAACTCCTTACCGGCTGCAGCGGCTGCTTCCCAGCGTTTCTGGTCATATCCGCCAAACCAAGTCATCAGTTGCGTAGAAGCTTCTCCCTGATAATAAGGAGAATCGGAATTAAATAACGGACTGGCAACAAACAACAACGTGCGAAGTTTCAAACCCATAGCCGATGCACGCGTCAGACGGCCACTCCAGTTGCTCAAGTCATCACCGGTCAGTGCCCAAGGTAATTCCTTACAAGCAATAGCCTCATCCAACAATTTTACAATAAAATCGACTGTCTCCTGTAGGGTGGCACGAGCCGGCAGATTGGTTTCCTCTACATCGATAGCATGATCGACAATAGGCAAAGCACCAAAATGACGCAACATTTCCGAATACTGCAAAGCTATAATAATCTTGGCTTCAGCCTTCAGACGCAGTTTCTCACTTTCCGACATGTCAGGAACCCGATCTACATTCTTTATCAAGATCCACGCATTACGAATACCTTGCCAGGAATAGCGGCCCTGAAACTTATATTTAGTCGCACCTTTCGCTGCACCAGTCTTATCCTCGGATGCCGCATTGTACACACCGCTATAATAAAGTTCTTCCGGACCACCATAACCAATACAAGACTGGCCAAGGTCTGTCAAATTTTCAAGTACACCGACCCACATGGCTGTCGTTGTATTCCACCCGGTCGGAAATCCGTAAGGCATCGTATAATAACTATACCATAATACCTGCTTTGCATATTCTGCAGTAGAGAAAATGGTATCGGCCGTGATGTCTCCTCCTGGTGCCTTCTGAAGAAACTTCTCGCCCAAAGCGAAGTCTTCGCATGAAGACAAGGATACCAATAAAGACAACACCAATAGATGAATATGTTTTCTTATCCTTTTCATGATTATTCGTTTTTAGTATTTAGAAACCAACTTTCAAACCCAGATTCACTACCATTACCAGCGGATACATGATGTTACCATTTGCATCCGATTCCGGATCTACAATCTTAAGTTTATCAAAAGTCAACAAGTTATAACCTGTAGCATAAACACGTAAGTTACCTACATGTAATTTCTTCAGGACTTTCTCCGAGAAGTTATATCCAATTTCCACGTTCTTCAGACGGATATAAGAAGCATCACGCAACCACAAGTCTGAATCCAAATAATTATTGGTCTTATTTACAAACGTGATAGCCGGTGCCTTAGCCGAGTTTCCTTTTTCCGGAGTCCAGGCATCCGTTACCTGATATTTCAACAAGGAGCGTGAATTGGTTGAACCAAACGGTTCGCGATACACGTCTTTCAACAGACGTGAAGTTTTTGTTGCTCCAGCCCACGTCATGCTAAAATCAAAACCTTTATAAGAGAAGCCCAGATTAAGACCTCCAGTCAACAACGGATAAATAGGATATCCGATGGCTGCTTTATCATTCTGGTCAATTTTGCCATCACCATTCAGATCTTTATATTTCACATCACCAGGCAACGGAGTGTAACCGGAACCATGATCAGGAATTCCGCCTTCCTTACCCTTTAGATTTTCGTAATTAGCAACATCTTCTTCTGAGAAGAAGCCATCATATTTATAACCGAAATTCTGACCTACCGGACGTCCTGTCTGACGCATATATTCATAAGGATAGTTCACTTCGTCCATAAATACAACCTTATTCTTTGCGTAAGACACATTAAAACCAATATTATACCCAAATTCATTGATCTGGTCTCTCCAATTCAAAGCAATTTCGAAACCTTTGTTATCTACCTTACCCAAATTGGCCGTAGGCAACGTCACTGCCAAATAAGTAGGCAATACCTGGCGGGTAATCAGAATGTCTTTACGATGTTCAATGAAGTAATCAAAATTAAGTTTCAGCTTACTGCCAAAGAAGTAGGCATCTATACCATAATTCTGTTTCGCTGCAGTCTCCCACGTCACATAAGGATTTCCTAATTTTGATTCCTTAGCTCCTTGCAACAAGATCTGGGAAGTATTTCCAAAGTAGAAACTGCCCTGTCCGGTTGAATATGAATCAGGCAAATACAAGAAACGGGAATTATCGCTGGTACGGTCATTACCTACAATACCGTAAGAAGCACGTATCTTAAGATAGTCAAGAACCGGCTTCAAAGGTTTCATGAAATTCTCCTCAGTCAAAATCCAACCAAGCGAAAAAGCAGGGAATAAGCCAAAACGATTTCCTGGAGCAAAATTCTCCGAACCATTATAACCGATATTCACATCTGCCATATAACGGTTGTTCCAGTCATAAGCAACACGTCCTACAAAACCAATATAGCTTCGGGGAATAGAGGCAAACTGCGAAGGTCCGCTTACATAGTAAGTCATACTTTGATTATACATAGCCAATGCGGACACATGATGCTTATCGAAATCACGCTTATAATTCAGCGCGAACTCCAGATACCAGTCCCTTGCCTTACCTGGGCTTTCCGAATAGCTCAAATTAGATTTATCTCCCACTCGGCGGAAATTATTGGTTCCATCTTCATTGGCAACCACTTCATAATACGGATACGAACAAGTGAATACTTTTGTCAGATTCATCGTATTATTATAGGAAGCTTTTACATGTGCTTTCAGTCCTTTGGTCAGGAAATCCAATTTCTGTTCCAACTGGAAGTCAAAGTTCAGTGTATTGCCATTACGAGTGTTATATCCTTTACCATAATAAGGATACAAAGCATCGCGTACAGTACCCGGCAGATTATGAGTCTTAGAATCAATCCATAACCATTTTCCATCTACTACACCAGCACCCGACATAGGCGGTGCCCAATAAATATCACGGAACAGATAACCGATATCACTACCATCATAATTAGGTTGATTCTTATTGTTCACCCGGCCACCCAAGTTAATACGCATCAAAGTAGTTTTGGTCAAATCAAAATCCAAATTCATACGATAGTTATAACGGGTATATTTGAAATTACCGTCATAATCGTCTTCAAACGATTTGAAAAGACCATCCTGAGTAAATACACCGATAGATGCAAAATAACGCACTCTCTCCGAACCACCGGAAATAGAGAAGTTATGCTGAGTCTGCAAGGCAGCCTTTTTAATCAACAAGTCTGTCCAATCAGTATCGGGGTAAGCCAACGGATTGCTATGAGTGCGATAAGCCTCAATAGCTTCATCAGTAAATGCCAATTGATCTTCTGCTACTCCGTCACGGCGTTGTGCATTGACATACGTTGTCGCATACTCGTAACTGTTTGCAAATTCAGGCAAACGGGTAGGCATCTGAACTGCAAAGGAAGTCGAAAAATTCATTCTCGGCTTACCTTCTGTTCCACGTTTTGTAGTCACCAATACTACACCATTCGCACCACGTACACCAAACACTGCAGTAGACGATGCATCTTTCAAGATAGTGATATCTTCTACTTCATTGGGGTCGATCTGGTTAAAAGAACGTTCCACACCATCCACCAATACCAACGGAGCAGACAAATCGGTAGAAAGAGAACCTACACCACGTATAAAGATAGTAGGATCATCAGCTCCCGGCTGACCAGTGCTCTGAATCGATGAAAGACCAGGCATTTTACCGGTCAAGGCATTGGAAAGACTGGAAACAGGAGTTTTCAACAGTTCTTTAGAATTAACAGATGCCATAGCACCAGTAACCGTAACTTTCTTTTGGGCACCATAAGCAATGATCTGCACTTCCTGGAGTTCCTGGATACCTTCATTCAGTTTGATGTCCAGTTTAGCCTCACCTTTGTAAACAATGGTTTTGTCTTCGTAGCCCACATAAGAAATCACAAGAGTAGCTCCAACAGGAACTTCTAACGTAAAGTGACCATCTACATCCGTAATCACACCATTTGTGGTGCCTTTCACCAACACACTGGCTCCAATTACCGGACCAAAATTATCCGTCACTGTACCTGTCACCGTTTTGCGATTCTGTTGCGTGATAGCAACTGCTGTTCCTTCCGACACAAGATTCTCTGAAGAAAAAGCTGTCTGCCCGAACAGTAAGGAGGCAGTCAACAGCCATACCTGCTTTTGAGGTATCTTCATTGGAGTGAAGAAGTTTTTCATCTCAATTAAATTTAAGTTAGTAACAATGTTAATTTAAACTCTATTCGCAATGATGAGTACGACAAATGTAGAGTATTCCTGCCGATCCCTCCTCCCACAAATATTCTAAAAAACGGTAAAAAACATACAAATACCCAATCACGTAAAAGACGTACAAAAAGCACCCTTTTAAGTACAATTTTACCCCATAGACACGTTACCTGATTTTCGGATTTCGCTTTGGCTTACAATCTTTTCCTCGCCTTATTAAGGTCCGTTTCGGTTCTCCAAGTATGAGAATAACATTCTCATAACTATGAGAATAGTTTTCTCATAAGCATGAGAATGGTCTTCTCATACCTATGAGAAACTAACGGAATAAAAGAATGCGTGCAAAAACTCAGTTAACCCGATTCTGAATCCTAATTTATGGAGTTATCAGAGATTAAATGCAGCTCACATTCCACGGGCTGGCCATGTTGGCAAAAGACAGTAAGTAGGGTATTTCCTTCCTGATGTTTCACAGAGAGTTTTTCGTCCTTACAACTCAAATTCCAAACACCCTTCAACAGAATCTGTTTAACTATTACCCGGCTTGGTTCCTTCGTTGTATAAGTCTTAGCACTTATATTCAGGTTAGGATCGCACACACTGATTCGGATACCTCCATTTACGTGCCGATACATTATCATCGCCTCTGCCGGTAGACGTAAAAGCAACTCGTCATCCGACAAGCTAACGGAATCGAACGCTGCGTAGGCGGTAATTCCAGTCTGTGCATCGCGCACAGCATGAACCGTATCATTACACAAAAGTACGGTATAAGTATTCTGCGCAGATATATTCTTCAAATCCTGCTCATTCGGCTGTATCCAAATCATATACTCATAACTTTCACCCTGAGGAGATTTACCATGATCAATCCAGGCCGAAGCAAACTCTCCATAGGTTACCTCTTTCGTTTTTTCATGGCGCGACTCCTGTCTGGCTATCTGTGCTCTGACTTTTCCATGTTTCACAAAATAATAGTTTCCGTAAGCATCCTGCAGGCAAAGCGGATTCAAGGTATCCCCCATCATTTCCAATGAACTCCCGACTTCTGTCATCTCATTATTTCCTAACCGGATGCTCATACCGTTTCGGAATACACTTTGAAACAGTGTCGTTTCTGTCGGATAATTCTCATTGCTGTTACGAATGCCTGTTCCGAGGCATATCAACCTGTCGTTAAAACAAAAGACAGACTTACGGGCTACGAAATCGGGTGTAAAATTCCGATAGTTCCTTTCCATCAGCTTCATGGCAAACATGCCGTTCGTACCTTCCAATGAAGAACTTCCTGAAAAATTCTCTTTGGAATGCGCCATCATTGTTCCCGTCAAGGGATTTTCCAACAAGTCGAATGGCAAATGAATCGTAGTGGTTCCCGGTAAACGATTCCAATCCCAGCCATTCTCCTCATATCCACTCAACCGCCGCGAAGGTTGGCCCATAATCTGAACTGATCCGTAACTCTGATACCGTCCGTATCTGTTATCGTTCTTATATATTTCCGATCCCCATACATCCGTATTATATCCCTTCAAAGTGACCATCCAATCCTTACGCCTGAAAATGCCGGCCGAACCGTAATTATACACCCAAAAACCTTCGGGAGCTTTAGCCGGCCTGATACCCTGCTCTTTGAAATAACGGGCTTCAGGCGTATCTTTTTCACAAAGCCGAAGATAATCGGCAGCCAAATGATGATCGAACTCACGGCCTTCGCCGGACAAATCGCCTGAAAGAGCCAGATAAGCAAAAGCCGCAACATCTTCCTCACCCATTGAAAAACCGAAAGGATGACGCCCGCTGATGCCTATCCCCCATTCATATTTATTACTATAATTACGCATGGCAATAAAAGCCGACTTTAAAACCTGCCGGGCATCAACCGTCAGTTCGTAGTCCGTATGAGTGGTGAGCGAAACAAACTGTCCAACCGTCTCCAGTACTCCCGTTGTATAGGCCGGATAAAAACCACCATGATGAAAAGTCGTTCCATCCACCTTGATACCGCCTATGGTTCCCGGCGTATATTGCAACGATGTAGACAGCCAACGCGAGAGTCCTTTCAATGCCCGTACCCGCTCTCTTTCATCTACAAACATCAAAGCCGACACGATTTTAGGCATCAGCAAGGTATGCCAGCTGTCCAGCAGTTCATCCCGTCCGTACTGGCAAGGCTTACGCGTTTCCTGCAAAGCAGACCAAAACACTAAGGCTGAAAGAATCTGGTCCCTGTCCCGATTCTTCCAAATAGCCTCCCGCATCAGCCATGCTGTTTTATAAATATCGCGAACCTGATATCCATAATGATGGTTAGTCCCCATGCCGCTTCCATAAGCAAATCCCTGATCAATAGCATATTTCCAAACCTGAAAATAATACTCAGCAGCCTGAGAAGAACCATTATAATACGCATCATAAGCAAAGCCAGACAACATGGTTTCCAAGTCATTCCACGAAATCTCACCTTTTTCCCGATTCAACTCGTCGGGTGCAACAAGCGGATCCCCCACAAACCCCGAACCCGAAGGGCGGATAGCGACCTGCTGAAATACAGAATATGCGTCAGAAACAGCTTTATCCATATCACCTTTTGAAGAACAAAGCATTTCCGTCAATCTGGATTCTATCGTCTTAAGCTCTGTTTGCTCCTGCAAAGTCAATGCAAAAGATAAAGGAATATCATATTCATATTGTTCCCATTGCCAGACACGACACCAATGCCATAAATCCCTAAAATCAAAAGAATTGTTGTAAGGCATCTGCATATCCGGAGTAGTCCGCTCATTGGTTTCAGTTTCAGGGAAGAGAAGGCGGTCTAAAAAGACACGTCCTTTCCGCTGAGGAGCAACTAACCTGCAGCCTGCAATATCCTTTCCTTCTTTACTGCCTGCCATATGCTGAAAACCAATCCAGCAGGCACGCCAGCCGGAGGAAGCCAGCCGGAACCCGAACTGATAAACAATCTTATTATCCGAAGAAAAAAATTCGAAACGAATAGAATCCTGTTGAGGAACTTCATTGTACATCCACAACGTAATGCCATATCGTTGTTTTACTTTTGACGTCAGTTCCAAAGGAGACTCTAACGGTATATACAATGCCGAACCGGGTTTATAATTCCACTCCAGGCACTTTGTTCCTTCTTTATAATAAAGAGAAGTCAACGCCAAATTGCCATTCCCGTCACACCGGAAACCAGCAGGTATTCCATCCTCAAATCCCATCACTTGTGCCGACAGATAACGAGCGACTGAAAATAACAACAAAAAACATAAGCATAATCTACGTATTATCATAGTATCTTGATTTTAAATGATCCGAATTATTTTTCCATATCCCGTTTCCGCTTCAAGGCTTCCAGAAAATAATAATCTGCATAAACCAACGGAACATCCACTTCACTTCCATGCGGAATACTGCCGACCGAATGCATCAGTAAAAATCCTCCATTCATACCCAAAGGCGATCGATATGCCGGAGATGATAAAGATTTCAGTATCAAATCGGCCGTTTTCCGATATTGCTCTTTACGAGTATACCCACTCAGCTCATAAAGAGCCGAAGCAGTGATAGCCGCAGCAGAAACATCACGTGGTTCATGAGGGATGTTTATTGCATCATAATCCCAATAAGGAACCAGATCATCCGGCATATTGGAATGAGTAAAAATGAAATCACACACTTTCTCGGCTTGTTTCAGATAAGCAAGATTCTGTGTATAACGATAACACATTGTATAACCGTATATGGCCCATGCCTGTCCACGAGCCCATGCCGACTCATCAGAGTATCCTTGAGCTGTACATCGGCTGCGTACTTCTCCTGTCTCTCCATCGTAATCGACTACATGAAATGAGCTTCCATCGCTGCGAAAATGATTTTGCAACGTTTTGTCTGCATGAGATACCGCTATACGATAATATGTCGAATCGCCAGACATGCGAGTAGCTTCGAACAACAATTCCAGATTCATCAAATTGTCAATGATAACAGGACATTTCCATCCCCTTTTCGCTTGCCAGCCCGAATGCACATTCCACGACTGGATAACTCCTGCTGCAGGGCGAAAACGAGTCGACAAGGACTGTGCAGCTGAGACAATAATCGATTTATATTGTTCTTCCCCTCCTAACCGGATACCATTCAAATAACTGCAACCAATGATAAACCCTACATCGTGAGTCGACTTGTTATATTGCACTTTTTCCAATAACGCAGTGTATCTCTCTGCCAGACTTTTCCAATGTTCGTCACCCGTCAATTCATAAAGATACCACAGACTGCCGGCATAAAACCCTGCTGTCCAATCCCATCCGGCAGTTGAAGCATACACCATCGTCCCGTCAGACTTTATCGTACGAGGAATGTGATTCTCTCCTCTATCCGTCAGTTCATTTAGTTGCGTGGCATACTGTTCGGTTGCAAATATCACATTTTCTGCAACAAATCCAACAGGATGATTATCCGCGATACAACTTAGAATAATCCAGCACAGTATTCCGGTACATAATCCTATTTTTATTGACTTTTTCATAGACACATAACTTTATATTTTTCAAACGGTCAACAAAGACATTACAAATGTAACCAAAAACACATTATATGATGTAGCCTAATATTCATGATAAGGGAAAAAGCATACGTTATCTGATAAAATCGGAGAATGTACAAAAATGACAGGCAAAACGTATAAAAGAAGACCATTTTTACCTAGAAAAAACATCTCCTCTTTAATTAAAAAAGCTATCTTTGCTTTTTATAAAACCGAAATACAATGAAAAAAGAATTTCTGCTAACCTTTTATCTTTTATTTCTATACTTTTTTCAGTGCTTTTCACAAAGCATACCTTTTCACCACCTGACAACCGACAATGGGCTATCACACAATTCTGTAGTATCCATTTATCAGGACGAACGCGATTTTATGTGGTTCGCAACAGCTAATGGACTCAGCCTATATAATGGAAAAGACTTCAAAATCTATCAAAAAGAGAAGGACAATCCTAACAGTATCCAGTACAACGACATTTATCAGATATTGGGTGACCGGAAAGGACACTTGTATATCCTAACAAATAGAGGAGCCTCAGAATATGACATATCCGAAGATAAGTTCACCCACCTGACAACTCAAGACGTAGCTGCAGGATTCTTTACCGACTCTTTATACATAGCTACTACTTACGAAATATTCAAATACAATGGAAGCAAACTTCGCCTCGTATATAAGTTAAACAATCAACGGAACATACGTCGGTTACTTGTATCCAATGATTCCATCTTCATCGGGACTAATCGTGGACTTTATCTGCTTCCCCCCTCCAAAGAATTGCAAACACTTATTCCCAATGGAAACATCAGTGACATCTTCAAAGACAGTAAAGGCTGCTATTGGGTGGCAGCACGTTCGGGTGAGGGTGCATTTCGCATACAAGGGAAACAGATAACCCATTTCGTACACGACCCCAATAATCCCGCCAGCATTAGTTCCAACTTCGTTCACCGTTTTTGCGAAGACCTGCAAGGAAATATCTGGATAGGCACCTTTAACGGTTTGAACAAATATAACCCAGTAAAAGAAGAATTCCGACATTTTGAAAAACAACAGACTCCGAAAAGTCTGTCCTATTCATCCATCTGGAGTTTGTATTGCGACCGTCAAGGTAATATTTGGGTAGGAACCTATTTTGGAGGTGTGAATTACTTCAATCCAAAGCAACAAGTATTTCGCGAATATCAACCCTCTCCTATTGAAGAAGAAGGGTTAAGCTCTAGTATAGTTAGCCGTATTACCGAAGACAATCGAGGTAACCTTTGGATAGGAACAGAAGGAGGCGGAGTGAACTTCTACAACAAGCAGACACAAACATACAAATGGTATACACTTGAAAAGCCTGAAAACGGAACTATGAAAAACAACATAAAAGCCCTCTACTACGATCCGCAACAGGAAGTATTATGGATGGGTATACACATGGGAGGACTTTACAAACTTGACATCAGAACAAATAAAGGTACACGTTATCTGAAACACACCCACAACCTGCCTTCCAATAATGTTGAATCTATACTCCCTTATCAAGGCAAACTTCTGGTTGCCACTGATAATGGAATCATTTTCTTCGATCCAACCACAGAAAAATGCGAACGTTTTTTCAAAAACGATGAAATGTACGAAAAAACGCGCTATAGCAAAGGACTTGTACTGGATAGTCGGGGCATTTTATGGATTATCAGAAACAATAACGGAGTATGTTCCTACAATCCAACGACCAATAAACTGTCTACTTACAAAGTAAGCCACGCCATTGAGCATAGCCTTAGTAGTAACAGTGTCAACTCAATCTATGAAGACAGCCAGCACCGGCTTTGGTTCTGTACCAACGAGAACGGATTAGACTTATATCATGCAGAAACAGATAATTTTGAGAATCTCGATGCTAGCCATAACGGACTCTCCAGTAACATTGTCTATAACATTTGTGAACTCGATAGCAACAGGCTGTTGGTTACTACCGACAAAGGTTTGTCCATCCTAAACTATAAGGAAAAAACATTCAAAAACTACAATCAGCTACCTTTAAGCTGCCTCAACGAAAATGCCCTCTACAGAACACGAAAAGGAGAAATCATCATCGGTGGAACTCAAGGAGCCATCTCATTCCACGAGCAGGATCTGAAACAAGAATCGCGTTCGTACAATATTCTGCCCTACCGACTATTTGTTAATGGTAGAGAAGTAAAAGTAGGAGACAAAAGTAAAATACTAAAACAGGATATCAGCTTCACCAAAGAAATTACACTCAGAGCCGGACAAAACATTTTCAGTATAGAATATACTACTACCGACTTTCTGCCTTTCAACAAAGCCAACATCATCTACCGTTTGGAAGGATTCTCTCGAAGCTGGAACGACCTGAAGCAGAATACTATTACTTATTCCAATCTGTCACCCGGCAAGTATACTCTGATTGTAAAAGCCGAAAATACCGACGAGACATTGGTTCCCCCCAGTCGGCTGACTATCCGGGTACTTCCTCCGTTTTATCTAACGGTTTGGGCTTATGTGCTTTACTTTATCATTCTGGTTTTGGCGGTATGGTACCTGAACCGAGTCTACAAAAGCCGTATCAGAATGCAGGAAATGCTGAAATATGAAAAGAAACATGCTGACGATATCGAACAGATGAACCAGTTTAAGCTGCGTTTCTTCACCAATATTTCGCATGAATTCCGAACTCCTTTATCGCTCATCATCGGGCAAATGGAAATGTTGCTCTCACGCCAGCTTTCGCCCGAAATTTATAACAAGCTGTTAGGTACCTACAAAAGCTGCCTGCAACTGAAAGGCTTGGTAACCGAGCTACTTGACTTCCGCAAGCAGGAACAAGGCTACATGAACATCAAAGTAAGCGAGTACAACATTGTAGACTTCGTATACGAGCATTATCTGCTCTTTGCCGACTATGCCAAACTGCGCAACATCACCTTCACGTTTGAAAAGAGCCATGATGACATACCGATGTGGTATGACGCAAAGCAGATGCAGAAGGTAATGAATAATCTGATATCCAATGCCTTCAAGTACACACCAGATGGAGGACGCATTTCTATCTCTGTCCGGAAAAGAGGCAATGAGGTCATTATCGAAGTAACTGACAACGGACAGGGAATCGCTCCCAAAGACATCGAAAGAATATTCGACCGTTTTTATCAGGCCGATCATATCAACTCTATGTCACAGGCAGGAAGCGGTATCGGGCTGTCACTGACCAAAGGTATTGTCGAACTTCATCATGGTACTATTGAAGTTTTCAGTAAAGAAGGAGAAGGCTCTACTTTCTGCATTCATCTGAAAACAGGAAACGAACACTTCACTCCCGAACAAATTTGTACTCAGCAAAACTGTCAGGATGCCTCGACAGGTATCGACCTGAAAGAATACAACCAGTACAAAGCCTACTTGGACAAACAGGAGATAGCCATGCAGGACAATGAAAACCCGAAAGAAAAATACAAAATCCTGATCGTAGAAGACAATGACTCGTTACGCGAAATGCTGGTAGGAATCTTCGAATCGTTCTATACGGTAGTCACTGCCACCAACGGAAAGGAAGGGCTGGAAAAAGTACGGACCGAGCAACCCAATATCGTACTAAGCGACATTGTTATGCCCGAAATGTCCGGAACAGAACTATGCCATGCCATCAAAAAAGACTTCGACCTCTGTCACATTCCGGTAGTGCTGCTCACGGCTAAAACAGCTATCGAATACAATATGGAGGGGCTGAAAATGGGAGCCGACGACTACGTAACCAAACCATTCAACATCAACCTGCTGTTGTCGCGTTGTAACAATCTGGTAAACAGCCGTATCATGCTGCAAGAGAAGTTCAGCAAACAACCCCAGACCGACATGCAGATACTGGCAACCAATACCCTTGATAAAAAATTCCTGGACCAGGCAATGGCCATCATTGAAGAAGAGATAGACAATGCCGACTTCAATGTAGACCAACTGGCTACCCGAATGGGCATTGCACGTACCAAGCTGTTTACTAAATTGAAAGCCGTCACCGGACAGACTCCTAACGACCTGATTATCACCATCCGTCTGAAACGAGCAGCCTACATGCTGAAAAACAATCCGGAACTGAACATCTCGGAGATTGCTGACCGTACAGGTTTCAACATTCCCAAATACTTCAGCAAATGTTTCAAGGAGAAATACCATATCAACCCGACCGCTTATCGAAAAGGGACAGACGCTTCTTCACCCGAAAATGCAAAAGAGGATGAAGAAAATGATGAAGAGTAATAAATGAAACATAAATCAAAAGAACAAATATCTATGAAAAAAATTCATTCGGCCATTATCGCATCCTTATCAGCGATATCACTCGTTCAAGCACAGGAAAAGCCCAATATAATAGTCTTTCTGGTTGACGACATGGGAGTTATGGATACTTCCGTTCCTTTTATAACAGATTCCAAAGGGAATGTTCTTCCACAACCTTTGAATGAATGGTACCGTACTCCCAATATGGAGCGTCTCGCCAATCAGGGAGTACGTTTTTCTACCTTCTATGCACAAAGTGTAAGTTCTCCCTCGCGTACCTCCATTATGACCGGACAAAATGCAGCCCGCCACAGAACCACAAACTGGATAAATGCAGAAAGTAACAACAGAGACCAGTTCGGCCCGTACGAATGGAACTGGAAAGGACTAAAATCTACTGACGTAACCTATCCTTCAGTACTTAAATCCGCAGGATACAAAACGATTCACGTAGGCAAGGCACATTTCGGATGCAACGACAGTTTTGCTGCTGACCCGTGTCATATCGGTTTTGATGTAAACATAGCCGGTTCTGCAATAGGACACCCAGGCAGTTATCACGGAGAGAATGGCTATGGCTGGATTAAAGGACAAAGAGCCAGAGCGGTTCCCGACCTGAAACAGTATCACGGAACCAATACCTTCCTTTCCGATGCGCTTACCCTTGAAGCTTTGAAAGAAGTAAAAAAAGCTGTGGACGAAGGCAAACCATTCTACTTAAATCTTGCCCATTATGCGGTTCACTCCCCCTTTGAAACCGATGAGCGTTTCATTAACCATTATCCCCAAGGAGAGAAAAATGACAAAGCCCGTGCGTTCGCTACTCTTATCGAGGGAATGGACAAGTCTTTAGGGGACTTAATGAACAAACTGGATGAAATGGGAATAGCCGAAAATACATTTATCATATTTCTTGGGGACAACGGAGGCGACGCACCTCTTGGCGATGCAGCCGATTATGGATCTTCCGCACCTCTAAAAGGGAAAAAAGGATCGGAATACGAAGGAGGTGTCCGAGTTCCCTTTATTGCAGCCTGGGCCAAACCCGATCCGTCCAACAAGTTTCAGAAACAGTTTCCAATAGCACAAAACTATGTGCAGACACAGTTTGGCACAGTAATGGACATATATCCTACCGTACTTTCAGTCGCAGGAGTTGACACTCCACAAAATCTGACTTTGGACGGAAGCAATATGAAGAAGCTAATGGCAGGAAAAAAAGACAGAAGCAGGAGAGATGATGTACTGACCCACTTTCCACACCAGCACCGTGGCAGTTATTTCACAACCTATCGCAAAGGAGACTGGAAGATTATCTATTATTACAACCCTGAAAAGGATGGTATTCCTTCTTATAAACTGTTCAATCTGAAAGAAGATCCATACGAAACGACCGATCTGGCGTCTGTCAATCCCCAGAAGCTTAAAGAAATGAGTCGTTTGATGATAAAAAGATTGCAGCTTGAGGATGCATTATATCCAGTTGACAAAGACGGTAAGACACTATATCCGGTAGAATTCAAACCACAACCATCCGAACAGCAATAGTTCTAACCTCTCATTTAGACATATTCACTAACCTAATAATTGCATCAATCATGAAAAAAAACATGGTATTACGTACATGGAGCACACTGTTTCTGCTCTTACTTATTACAACAGCATCGCATGCATACACCGAAAGGAACCTCCTTCAAAACGCGGTAAACAAAGAACAGCTGAAAGAAATACTTGTCATGGACGCCGCATGGGTGCCCTACCCTGCCTATGCCGACCGTGAAGGATGGAACGCCATGCTTTCTGATAAAGACAAACAGGCATTGATCCGAGCCGGAGAGAAAATGCTGAATTACCGATGGCAGGTAGTACGAGCTACAGACTATCTGGAATATGAACGCAGTGGAGAAAGAAACATCATGCAAAACCCATACGAAGCCAACAGAAAAGCCATCAGCACACTGATGATGGCCGAACTGGCTGAAGGAAAAGGCCGCTTTGTAGACCAACTTATCAATGGAGTGTTCTTCAGTTGCGAAATGACTTCTTGGGTACTGTCAGCCCACCTGACGCGTCAAAGTACGAAACGCTCGTTGCCCGACTGGCGCGAACAGGTCATCGATTTGGGCTCAGGAAACTACGGTTCTCTGTTGGCATGGGTGCATTACTTCTTCCATGATACATTCGACAAAGTCGATCCAGCAATTTCTCTACGCATACGCCATAGCATTCAGGAAAGAATAATGGATCCTTTTATGCAGAACGACCGCGAATGGTGGATGGCTTTCCACTGGAAACCGGGAGAAATCATCAACAACTGGAACCCCTGGTGCAACTCCAACGTATTGCAATGTTTCCTCTTGCTCGAAAACGACCGTAACAAACTTACGGAAGCCGTATGGCGCACCATACAATCTGTTGACAAATTTATCAATTTCGTAAAATCGGACGGCGCCTGCGAAGAAGGACCTTCATACTGGGGACATGCAGCCGGAAAGATGTACGATTATCTGCAAATCCTTTCGAACGGAACCAATGGGAAACTATCACTATTCAATAATCCGATGATACGCCGCATGGGCGAGTATATCAGCCGCTCGTATGTAGGAAACGGATGGGTTGTCAACTTTGCCGATGCCTCTGCAAAAGGTGGCGGCGATGCACCGTTGATATACCGCTACGGAAAGGCTGTCGGCAGCGAAGAGATGATACATTTTGCAGCATATCTCCTGCAAGGGAAACGCCCTACCATCCAATTGGGTAGCGACATTTTCCGAACATTGGAATGTGCGTTATTCAATAAGGAGCTTGAGCAGACTGTCCCCGAGCACTATATTCCGGCTTGCACATGGTATCCTGAAACCGAATTCTGCTACTTTACCAACAACAACGGATGGTTTCTTGCCACGAAAGGAGGTTTCAACAACGAAAGCCATAACCACAACGATGTGGGAACCTTTTCGTTATACATAAATACATTGCCTATGCTGATCGACGCCGGCGTAGGAACATATACACGCCAGACTTTCAGCAGCGAACGCTATTCCATCTGGACCATGCAGAGCAACTATCATAACTTGCCTGTCATAAACGGAGTTCCGCAACGCTACGGACAGGAATATAAAGCCACCAACGTAGTATGCCGTGAAAAGCAACGCTACTTTTCGGCCGATATCTCAACAGCTTACCCTGAAGAAGCAGCCGTAAAGAACTGGGTTCGCTCGTACAAACTTGGTAACAAAGAACTTACCATTACAGATAAATTCTCCCTGAAAGAAGCGAAAGCAGCCAATCAGGTCAACTTCCTGTCCTGGGGCAAGATTGATATAAGCAAGGCTGGAAAAGTGACTATCGAAGTAAAAGGGCAAAAGGCTACACTCGAATATCCATCAAACTTCAAGGCTACACTCGAAACCATTGAATTGCCCGACCCACGTCTTTCGAAAGTATGGGGAGAACAGATTTACCGCATTGTGCTGACCGACACACAACAGAAACTGAACGGCAGTTACAAATTCGTTATAAAATAACATTTCATACTACTTGCAGAAAGCCTTAAAAGCTAACTGCATAAAAAAGAAATGGGCAAATATCCTTCTTTATTAATTGGGATATTTGCCTATATTCGTCAATGCTTCGCCTATTTCTTTCATGAAGCCGGAAGCAACTCATCCGTACTTCCGCTTCACTGCATGACTCTTCCGTATCAGAATTCGCTCGTAAAATGGAACTTGATGTGCTTGAAGTCCATTTGAGCCATCTGCAATACGTAACCCGAATCGGCCAGGAACACGTCGCGGCCTTCGCGGTCCTTGGCCATGTACTGGTATTTGCGCTTCTTGAAGGCATCCAATTCGGCCGGATCGTCGCTTTCAATCCAGCAGGCTTTGTACAGACTGACGGGCTCCCAACGGCACTTGGCATTGTATTCGTTCTCCAAACGGTATTGGATCACCTCGAACTGCAACTGTCCTACCGTACCGATAATCTTGCGGCCGTTGAACTGATTGACAAACAACTGTGCCACACCTTCGTCCATCAGTTGGTCGATACCCTTGGCCAGCTGTTTCTGCTTCATGGGGTCAGCATTCTCGATGTATTTGAACATTTCGGGCGAGAAGCTGGGCAAACCGCGGAAGTGGAGCAATTCGCCTTCGGTCAGCGTATCACCAATCTTAAAGGTTCCGTTATCGGGCAAGCCGATGATATCGCCTGCCCAAGCCTCGTCGATGGTCGTTTTACGCTGTGCCATAAACTGTGTAGGACTGGAAAAACGCATTGTCTTGCCATGACGCACGTGATAGTAAGGAGCGTTACGGACAAACTTGCCCGAACAGATCTTACAGAAAGCCACACACGAACGGTGGTTCGGGTCGATATTGGCCGTAATCTTAAAGATGAAACCGGTGAACTTGGGTTCTTCGGGCATCACGATGCGTTCTTCGGCCTTCACAGGACGGGGACTGGGAGCTATCTCCACAAACGTATCGAGCAACTCTTCCACACCAAAGTTGTTCAGAGCCGAACCAAAGAATACAGGAGCCAGTTCGCCCTTCAGATAGTCGTCTACCTGAAACTCGGGATAAACGCCGTCTATCAGCTCCAGTTCGCTGCGCAACTTGTCGGCAAGGTTCTGTCCGATCCGGTTGTCCAATTCTTCGGTATGGATGTCAACCTCCACCTTTTCGGTTACGACCTGCTTACTGGGTTGGAAGAGGTTGAGCTTCTGTTCGTAAATGTTGTAAACACCCTTGAAGCGGGGACCACTCTCGATGGGCCACGTCAGCGGACGCACGTGAATATGGAGTTCTTCCTCCAGTTCGTCAAGAAGGTCGAAAGGATCTTTGGCTTCGCGGTCCATCTTGTTGACGAAGATGATGACCGGCGTGTTCCTCATACGGCACACTTCCATCAGCTTGCGTGTCTGCGTTTCCACACCTTTGGCACCGTCCACCACGATGATAACGCTGTCTACCGCCGTCAGCGTGCGGTAAGTGTCTTCGGCAAAGTCCTGGTGACCCGGTGTATCAAGGATGTTGATTTTATAGTCGTGATAGTCGAACTCCATCACCGAAGTAGTCACAGAGATACCACGCTGTTTCTCGATATCCATCCAGTCGGAAGTAGCCGTTTTCTTGATTTTGTTACTCTTCACGGCTCCTGCCACTTGTATCTGTCCGCCGAAAAGCAGCAACTTCTCGGTCAACGATGTCTTACCGGCATCGGGGTGTGCAATGATTGCAAATGTACGTCGTCTTTCTATTTCCTGATTACTTGCCATATATCTGAATTACTTTTCTGATTCTTCTAACAATTTTCCGATGCACTCGGCAAGCGACGCTTCCCAATGGGGAATCTCAATGCCGAATGTTTTCTTGATCTTCGTCTTGTCGAGCACCGAATACGCCGGACGGGGTGCCTTGGCCGGATATTCATCGGTATGCAAAGGACCGACCTTGCAAGTGGTGATGCCTGCCAGGCGATGAATGGCTACGGTAAAATCGTACCACGAGCAAACACCTTCGTTGCTGAAATGATAGATGCCGGGAACGATTCCCTGACGAATAGCGGCGAAGATGGCACGAGCCAAATCGCGGGCATAGGTCGGAGTACCGATCTGGTCGAACACAACTCCGAGCGACTCACGTTCATGACCTAGGCGGATCATAGTCTTTACGAAATTGTTGCCATAGATGGAGTACAGCCATGCCGTACGGATAATCATGGTACGGCTGCATTTCCGCATAGCTTCCTCCTCGCCTGCCAACTTCGTTATACCATATACCGAATTGGGGCAAGGCTGCATTTCTTCCGTATAGGGAATGTGCCCAGTACCGTCGAACACATAGTCGGTCGACACCTGTATCAATGCTGCTCCACGAGCTTCGGCAGCTTCGGCCAGGTAGCCGGATGCCAGATGATTGAGTTTATCGCACAGTTCGCGGTTGTCTTCAGCCTTATCCACGGCCGTATAAGCGGCACAATTCACAATCAGGTCGATTGCATGATCGCTTACAAAGGCACGCACAGCCTGCTCGTCGCAGATGTCCAGTTCCTGCACGTCGGTAAAGAAATAGGTATATTGTTGATTTTCGGCGGACAAAACCCGCATCTCATTGCCAAGCTGACCGTTGGCACCGGTTATTAAAATATTCATTTAAAAAATTGATACTTAAAAATATAATGTTACGATGAACAATTTTCGTCTTTGAGCAGAAGCCTTCTCCAGAAATCCTGTCACAGGTCTTCCAGTTCACCTTTCCGCTCCTTGGCATAATAGGCCGCCAGCATGGAAAGAAAACTGCTGATGGCTTCGATGGCACGTGCTGTTCCCTGAGTGATTTCCCGTTTCTGAAGTTTAAGCAGCAATACGCCATACAGGGCTTCGAAACAGGTTTCCAGTTCGGGTTCGTCGGTCTTTCCGTTTTTCTGGCGCAACTCCACGATGAAAGGCAACGCCTTGAAGTAAGCTGCGTTGTAGAACGGATATTTGGTAGACGACAACAGGGCGGCATGCAGGTCGGTCAGGTTCAGTATCACATTGCGGTTGATCTGCAGATGCCCCTTCTCCGTCACTCCTTCGGCACGCATCATCTCAATAAGGTTGCCATACCATTCCTTCAGCACGGCACGTTCTTCTTCGGGATAACGCGAAACGATGTTGCTGCACATACGGTCGATGTCGCACCCGTTGGCACGTATCAGATCTTCCACTTGCCACATATAAATAAGGTATTCGGCAATGTTTTCTTCTTTCAGTTTCTGTGCTACCTTCATACCACTCTTCCTGATTAATCTTCCAAATCTGCTTCTTTCGTCAATACAAAGATTCTCCCATCAACGTAAATACCAGTCCCACGACCGATACTATCACCACTATGCTTCCAATGATACGGTTCAGCATCCAGATGCCTCGCAAGTTGAAGCGAGTCCGCACTTTATTGACAAAATAGGTGATACCGAACCACCACGAAAGGGCACCCAATGCAATGGCCAGATAGCCCGTAACAGCCTCGAACAACAGCACGCCGGGACTGATGAAAGCAAAACGGGCGAAAAGTCCGACAAACAGCAATATGATGAGCGGATTGGAAAGTGTAACGAAAAAAGCCGTAATAAAGTTGTGAAAATAAGTGCCTTTGCTGCCCGAAACCGGACGGATGGACTGCACCGGATTGCTCCGGAAAGTATAGACGCCGAATGCCAGCAGCAGAATGCTGCCAAAAAGTTGCAGATAAAAGATGTTTTTATTCACATAGTCGAATACGAAACTCATTCCGTATCCCGTCAGCAACGCATAGAATATATCGCTAAGCGACGCGCCTATACCTGTCACGAAACCATACCAGCGTCCCTTGTTCAGCGTACGCTGTATGCAAAGCACCCCTACAGGACCCAACGGTGCCGACACGATGACACCTATAATAAAGCCCTTCCACAATATGTCCAATATGGTTTCAATCTGAATCATGGGTGCAAAGATAGTGCAAACCAAGGGAAGTACAAAGCGAAAAACGAGTTTTTGACTCTTGCGTTTTCACAGGCATGCCCCATAACAAAAGCAACACAAGCACGGTTTGCAGGCCATGCCAGCAATACACGTGGAAGTCGCGGGTTATGCTTGGCGGAATTACAAATAGAAGTCGCGGGAATTATTCGTCCGCCCCCACGGCATTGCTCGTAATATGCGAAGGGCTTGCTTGTTTCGTCAGCCAACTACCGATGTTGCAGGGCTAAAGTAAGTAGTTACGAACGTCAAGTGGCACTTTGAAAATGAAATAATGAATCATGCGGGTGAAGAATGGATACGCGGAATGGGGCGGAAAGCCCTTCGTTTTTTTCCCAGTTAGGAAAATATTTTTTGCTAACTGGGCAATGATTTTTTCCTAACTGGGGAAAAATCATTGCAAGACCGATATCTGCTCCCCCCCACTTTCGGGGAAATCCGCTCCGCCTGTATTTAAAAATCAAACTCCGCGTTCGTCCGCTCCCTCTGCGTCGTCCGCGTATCCATCTTCCACCACAAACAGGTTACCTACAGGATATTACGATGAAACTTCAGCCCTCCAACTCCAACTTTAAACCTTAAATTCTCCAATTTTCCTTCACGCTTTCACCCGGCTTTCAGCATACTGGTTTTCAGTGCAATACGGTGAAACATATGGTTTCACGGAAGATTCACCTTTTGGTTTCACTTCTTCCGAATCTTCCCATTTTCCTTGGCTTCACTCTATGAAAATCCCCATTCTTAATCACTTGATATACAGACGAATGCGGTGAAAGATGTAACGTACGTGCAAATGCCAATGTAACGTACGTGCAAGTGAAGCAGCTTTTGCGCTACTCTAAAACCGAAGTGAAACATGTCACACCTCCGAAGTAAAAGCTAAAAACAAGGTTTTTGCTTTGTACTTCACTCGGTTTACACTATCTTTGCATACGAAAAAGGACAAAGGGAGCCATAATCCCCGAAACAACTTGATAATAAAGAATTTTATCATCAATATAGCGCTATAATAATTATGATTTCTTTCTACAGAACTCCTCAAAAAAGCGTGATTGCCGTAGAATGCGAACACGCCATTTCGCAGGCAGAAAGCGAAAAGCTCTGCTGGCTTTTTGGAGAAGCCACCCCCGAAAGTGAAGAAAACCTGAAAGGATATTTCGTAGGCCCGCGCCGCGAAATGATCACTCCCTGGAGTACAAATGCCGTAGAGATCACTCAGAACATGGGCCTCAACGGCATTCTGCGCATAGAAGAGTACTTCCCCGTAGCCGACGAAAACGCCGACCACGACCCTATGCTGCAACGCATGTACAAAGGACTCGACCAACAAGTATTCACCACTAACCGCAAGCCCGAACCTATCGTCCACATCGAAGACCTCGAAGCCTACAACGAGCAGGAAGGTCTGGCCCTCTCGAAAGAAGAGATGGACTATCTGAAAAAAGTGGAGAAAGACCTCGGACGTCCGCTGACCGACTCCGAAGTATTCGGCTTCGCCCAAATCAACTCCGAACACTGCCGTCACAAAATCTTCGGCGGTACGTTCATCATCGACGGCGTAGAGCAGGAATCCTCGCTCTTTCAGATGATTAAGAAGACAACACAGGAAAATCCCAACAAAATCATATCGGCTTACAAAGACAACGTAGCCTTTGCCGAAGGTCCCGTTATCGAGCAGTTCGCACCCGCCGACCACTCGAAACCCGACTACTTCCAGGTGAAGGACATCAAGAGTGTCATTTCGCTGAAAGCCGAAACACACAACTTCCCCACCACTGTAGAGCCCTTCAACGGTGCATCAACCGGTACGGGTGGTGAAATCCGCGACCGTATGGGTGGCGGTAAAGGCTCCTGGCCCATCGCAGGTACAGCTGTCTACATGACCTCCTACCCCCGTTCGGAAGAAGGACGCGAGTGGGAAGAAATCCTGCCCGTGCGCAAATGGTTGTATCAGACACCCGAGCAGATTCTGATCAAGGCATCCAACGGTGCCAGCGACTTCGGTAACAAGTTCGGTCAGCCGCTTATCTGCGGTTCGGTGCTGACCTTCGAACATAAAGAAAAACAAGAAGTCTACGGCTACGACAAAGTGATCATGCTGGCCGGCGGCGTAGGCTACGGCACGCAACGCGACTGCCTGAAAGGCAAACCCGAAGCAGGCAACAAGGTCGTAGTGATGGGTGGCGACAACTACCGCATCGGTTTAGGCGGCGGCTCCGTATCGTCTGTAGACACAGGCCGATACAGCAGCGGCATCGAGTTGAACGCCGTACAGCGCGCCAACGCCGAAATGCAGAAACGTGCCTACAACGTAGTACGCGCCCTTTGCGAAGAAGATGTTAACCCCGTTGTCTCCATCCACGACCACGGTTCGGCCGGACACGTTAACTGTCTCTCCGAGTTGGTAGAAGAATGTGGTGGACACATCGACATGAGCAAACTTCCCATCGGCGACAAGACCCTCTCGGCCAAAGAAATCATTGCCAACGAGAGTCAGGAGCGTATGGGATTGCTTATCAAGGAAGAAGCCATCGAACACGTACGTAAGATTGCCGAACGCGAACGCGCCCCGATGTACGTCGTAGGCGAAACAACCGGCGACCACCGCTTCTGCTTCGAGCAAGCTGACGGCGTACGCCCCTTCGACCTGGCCGTTGACCAAATGTTCGGTTCTTCACCCAAAACATACATGGTAGACAAAACCGTAGAGCGTCATTACGAAATGCCGACTTACGAACTGCCCAAACTGCATGAATACTTGGCCAACGTACTCCAACTGGAGGCTGTAGCCTGCAAAGACTGGTTGACCAACAAGGTGGACCGTTCCGTAACAGGTAAGATTGCCCGCCAGCAATGCGTAGGCGAACTTCAGCTGCCGCTGAGCGACTGTGGTGTGGTAGCCCTCGACTATCGTGGTCAGGCAGGTATCGCCACTTCGCTGGGTCATGCTCCGCAAGCCGCATTGGCCAACCCGGCTGCCGGCTCTGTACTCTCTGTCAGCGAGGCATTGACCAACCTCGTATGGGCACCGCTGGCCGAAGGTCTGGATAGCGTATCGCTCTCCGCCAACTGGATGTGGCCTTGCCGCTCACAAGAAGGTGAAGACGCACGCCTCTACACGGCAGTCAAAGCATTGAGCGACTTCTGCTGCGCCCTGCAAATCAATGTGCCTACCGGTAAGGACTCTTTGTCCATGACACAGAAATATCCCGACGGAAGCAAAGTCATTGCTCCGGGTACGGTCATCGTATCGGCTGGCGGTGAAGTGAGCGACGTGAAGAAAGTGGTTTCGCCCGTATTGGTGAACGACCATAAGACCACACTCTACCACATCGACTTCAGCTTCGACACCCTGAAACTGGGTGGTTCGGCTTTCGCACAGTCGCTGGGCAAAGTCGGCGACGACGTACCTACCGTACAGAATCCCGAATACTTCCGCGACGCCTTCCTCGCCGTTCAGGAATTGGTGAACAAAGGCCTCATCCTGGCCGGACACGACATCTCGGCAGGCGGTCTCATCACCACGCTGCTCGAAATGTGCTTCTCCAACGTAGAAGGCGGTATGGAAATCAGCCTCGACAAGATTAAGGAAAACGACCTCATCAAGATATTGTTTGCCGAAAACCCGGGTATCGTTATTCAGGTAGCCGACAAGCACAAGGACGAAGTGAAGAAGATACTCGAAGACGCAGGTGTAGGCTTCGTGAAGATTGGTAAGCCGACCGATGAGCGTCACATCCTCGTCGAAAAAGACGGTGCCACTTATCAGTTCGGCATCGACTACATGCGCGACGTATGGTACTCTACTTCTTACCTGCTCGACCGTCGTCAATCAATGAACGGTTGCGCCAAGAAGCGTTTCGAGAACTACAAGATGCAGCCTATGGATCTGGCCTTCATGCCCGAATTCACAGGCAAACTCTCGCAATACGGCATCAGCCCCGACCGTCGCACACCGAGCGGCATCCGCGCAGCCATCATCCGCGAAAAGGGTACGAACGGCGAACGCGAAATGGCCTACTCACTCTATCTGGCCGGCTTCGACGTGAAGGACGTAACCATGACCGACCTTGTAAGCGGACGCGAAACGCTGGAAGATGTCAATATGATTGTCTTCTGCGGCGGATTCTCCAACTCCGACGTACTTGGTTCAGCCAAAGGTTGGGCGGGCGCCTTCCTCTTCAATCCCAAAGCCAAAGAAGCGCTTGACAAGTTCTATGCCCGCGAAGATACCCTCTCACTGGGTGTATGTAACGGTTGCCAGCTGATGATGGAACTGAACCTCATCAACCCCACCGACGAGAAACGCGGACGCATGCTCCACAACGACTCGCATAAGTTCGAAAGCCGCTTCCTGGGTGTGACTATCCCGACCAACCGCAGCGTAATGTTCGGTTCGTTGAGTGGCAGCAAGCTGGGCATCTGGGTGGCTCACGGCGAAGGCAAGTTCTCCCTGCCTTACAACGAAGACCACTACAATATCGTGGCCAAGTACACCTACGATGAGTATCCCGGCAATCCTAACGGTTCCGACTACTCGGTAGCAGGTATTGCCAGCCCCGATGGCCGCCACTTGGCTATCATGCCTCACCTGGAGCGTGCCATCTTCCCATGGCAGAACGCTTACTACCCAGCCGACCGTTTGGGCAGCGACCAGGTAACGCCGTGGATAGAAGCCTTCGTCAACGCACGCAAGTGGGTAGAAGAAAAGATGAATAATAAATAAAATCATTTTACCTCCCTCTTTCTAGAGGACACCATACGGATTGTACGCAGTGTCACGAGGATATTCCTCAATTATTCAGTGACTTCACGTACAATCCGTATTTATTTTATCCGTAAGATATGCCACCTCCTTTTTGCTTATCTCAAATAAAAATCCTATTTTTGTAATCTTAATACAAGGGCACATTCTCTGTTAGTGCCAATAAAAACCGACAATCATGTTGAAAAAGGTTCTTTCTTTCATATTCCTCCTGTTTCCACTGCTTTGCATAGCTCAGACTTACAAATACATTGGAGTAGAAAACGGACTAAGCAACAGACAAGTATATGCTATCCAAAAGGATAAAAAGGGATACATGTGGTTTCTTACACACGACGGAATAGACCGCTTCAACGGAAAAGACTTCAAGCCCTACAAACTGATGGACGGAGAAGAAGAGGTAAGCTCTATCCTGAACTTGAACTGGCTTTGTATCGACAAGAAAGGAACATTGTGGGAAATAGGCAAACAAGGGCGTGTCTTCCGTTACGACGACGTACACGACACATTTCAACTGGTCTACAAACTTCCTAAAAGCGCTTTTGCCAAAGAAATCCATTCCCCTGTCAGTTATGGCTTTGTAGATGACAACTGTGTTGTCTGGCTTTGCACTTCCGACCTCATCTACCTGTTCCATTCGGATACAAGCAAGGTAACCACCATTCAAAACGAAATAAACGGAAACATCACAGGAATCGAACAAATAGATTCGACACATTACTTTATAGGAACTGACATCGGCATTCATTATGCCCAACTTCAGAACAATACCCTAAAGGTGTCGCCTTGCGAACAGCTGGACAACCTCACACTCCAAATCAACGAGTTATACTACCACCGTCCTTCACACAAGGTCTTCATCGGTACCTTTCAGCGCGGAGTCTATGTCTACGAACTGGACAACCACCGGATGCGCCCTCTTCAGGCCGGCCTGATGGACATCACCATCAACTGCATCCAAGCTCTGAACGATAACGAAATACTGATAGCTACCGACGGAGCCGGAATTTACAAAAGCAACGTCCATACCTACGAATCGGAACCATATATCGTAGCCGACTACAACAGTAACAATGGAATGAATGGCAACAACATCAGCGATATCTACATCGATAACGAACAACGTATCTGGATGGCCAATTATCCCATAGGAATCACCGTACGCAACAACCGCTATGCTTCCTATCAATGGATCAAACACTCCATCGGCAACCGTCAGTCGCTCGTCAACGATCAGGTAAATGCCATCATCGAAGATCATGATGGCGACTTGTGGTTTGCTACCAACAACGGTATCAGCCTTTATGAGGTGAAGAACGGAAAATGGACTTCATATCTCAGTATGTTCGACCAGGAACTCCATAGCAAGAACCATGCTTTCCTCTCTCTGTGCGAGGTAGCTCCCGGCATCATCTGGGCAGGCGGATACAGTTCCGGTATCTACGAAATCAACAAGCACAACAACAGCGTAAACTTCTTTACTCCTTCTTTGTTCGGCAACCTGAATATCCGCCCCGACAAATACATCCGTTCCATTACACTGGATTCGGAAGGCAAAGTGTGGTCGGGAGGTTATTATAACCTGAAAGAGATAGATTATAAGAAGAAGGAGATACGCTACTTCGACGATCTGACAGGAGTCACTACCATTCTTGAAAAAGACAAGAAACACATGTGGATAGGAACTACAAACGGACTTTACCTGCTCGACAAAGAGAGTGGAAAGCCGCAATCCATCTCCATGCCTATTGAGTCTTATTACATTTATTCTCTTTATCAGGCTGGCGACAGTCTGCTGTATATCGGAACAAACAATGCCGGTCTGTTGATCTATGACATCCGGACAAGCAAGTTCGAACGCTATTATACAGAGAACAGCGCACTGATATCCAACAACATTTACGATATTCTGTCCGACGGACAGGATAACATATTTCTTAGTACAGAAAGCGGATTAAGTAACTTCAGCACCGTCGATAAAACTTTCCACAACTGGACCAAGGAACATGGTCTGAAGTCTGACCACTTCAACGCATCCTCGGGAACGTTGCGCAAAAACGGAAATTTCATTTTCGGAAGCACGGACGGTGCCATCGAATTCAGCAAAGACATTGTGCTTCCCAGTGATTACAAGTTTAAAATGGTACTAAGCGACCTGCGTGTGCTATACCAGACGGTTTATCCCAACGACGAGGACTCTCCTCTGAAGACCGACATCAACGAAACAGAAACCCTCAGGCTGAAGTACGATCAGAATACATTCTCCATGCAGGTATCGTCCATCAATTATGATTACCCTTCGCTGATTCTTTATTCCTGGAAACTGGAAGGCTTTTACGATGCCTGGAGCCGCCCCAGCCGGGAAAGCACCATCCGCTTCACCAACCTGAATCCGGGAGAATACACCTTGCGCATACGAGCCATCTCGAACGAAAACCGCAATGTCATTCTGGAAGAACGCAGCATGCAGATCATCATAGAAAAACCAATATGGCTGAGCGGATGGGCTATCGCCTTTTACATCATCCTGCTGTTAAGCATTGTCGCTACCGGCATGCGTATTTTAATGATGAAAAAGCAAAGGAAAGTTTCGGACGAGAAAATTCGTTTCTTCATCAATACGGCACACGACATCCGTACCCCGTTAACTCTGATAAAAGCCCCATTGGAAGAAGTGGAAGAACGCGAACAACTGAGCGAAAAAGGAAAAAGCAACCTGAACACCGCTTTGCGGAATGTGAATGCCTTATTGCGTCTGACTACCAACCTGCTCAATTTTGAACGGGCAGATACATACTCCAGCAACCTACACGTAGCCGAATATGAGCTGAATACTTATATTGAAGAAACCATTCATGTGTTCAAGGCATATGCCGATGTCAAACGGATTGCCCTGACTTATGAAAAGAACTTCCAGTACCTCAACGTCTGGTTGGATAAGGACAAAATGGATTCCATCCTGAAAAATATCATATCGAATGCCCTTAAATACACACCAGAAGGAGGCAGCGTACAAATCTGCGCTACCGACAACAACGACTCGTGGAGCATCGAAGTAAAAGACACCGGAATCGGCATACCGGCATCCGAACAGAAGAAACTGTTTAAAATGCATTTCCGCGGAAGTAACGCCGTCAACTCAAAAATAACAGGAAGCGGCATCGGACTGCTACTGGTATGGAAACTGGTCAACATACACAAGGGAAAACTCAGCTTCAGCAGTACCGAAAACAAAGGCTCGTCCATCAAAGTCACGTTCCCGAAAGACAAAAGGAAGTACCGAAAGGCACTTGCTCATCCGGAACAGAACGATGGAAATGCCGGACATAATATAACTGTCCAGACTGCACAGGTCCGTATGCCAGCAGAAAAACAATCAAACCCCAACCAACAGTCGGAAGACCTGCCTAAACTGCTGATAGTAGAAGACAACGACGAACTGAGAACTTATCTGCAAAACAGCTTGTCCGACGAATATCGTATTCAGGTATGCAACAATGGCAAGGAAGCCCTTGTCATGGCAAAAGAAATAATGCCAAGTCTGGTCATCTCGGACATTATGATGCCCGAAATGCGTGGCGACGAATTGTGCCAGATATTGAAGAAAGATATCGAGACTTCGCATATCCCCATCATTCTGCTGACAGCACTCAGCACAGACAAAAACATCATCGAAGGCCTGCAAAGCGGTGCCGACGAATACATAGTGAAGCCGTTCAACATCGGTATTCTGCGAGCTACGATAGCCAATCTGCTGGCCAACCGTGCACTGTTGCGCCGCAAATATGCCAACCTGGAGCTGAATGACAAAGGCGCAGACATACCTTGCAGCAATTGCAGCAACGACCTTGACCGAGAGTTCATCGCAGCCGTGAAGAAAGGCGTTGATGAAAACATGGACAACCCCAACTTCAATGTCGATACCCTCTGCAGCCTGATGAATATGAGCCGTACCAGCTTCTACAACAAGATAAAAGCACTGACCGACCAGGCGCCGGCCGACTATATCCGCCTGATAAAACTGAAATATGCTGCCCAACTGCTGGAAGAACAAAGATACAGCATCACGGAAATAGCCGAAAAGACAGGTTTCAACGATGCCAAATATTTCCGCGAAGTGTTCAAAAAGCACTTCAACGTCAGTCCAAGCCAATATGCCAAGGACAAGCTACAGGAAAAAGAGAAGCGCCTGTCGCCCGAAAACCCATCGTAAGAGAAAGGGCAACATACACATTTCATCTTAAGAACTGACTAATAAACTCTTATCATTTTATGAATATTTATCTCGAAGCCTTCTCCATCTTCTTCAAAATCGGTGCCTTCACCATCGGTGGAGGTTATGCCATGGTGCCGCTGATAGAAGACGAGATTGTAACGAAACGCAACTGGATAGCCAAAGAAGATTTTATAGACTTGCTTGCCATTGCACAATCGTCACCGGGCATTCTGGCCGTCAACATATCCATCTTCATCGGCTACCGTCTGCGAGGCATCCGCGGCAGTATCGTCACCGCATTGGGTACCATTCTGCCTTCTTTCCTTATTATATTGGCCATTGCCCTGTTTTTCCACAACTTCAAGGAAAACACGGTTGTCGAACGTATCTTTAAAGGCATACGTCCTGCTGTTGTAGCCCTGATTGCAGCCCCTACCTTCAGCATGGCAAAATCGGCTAAGATAAACAAGTACAACGTCTGGATTCCGGTCGTGTCTGCCCTGCTGATCTGGCTTCTTGGCTTTTCGCCCATCTGGATTATCATTGCCGCAGGAGTCGGCGGATACGTATGGGGAAGATACAGAAAAATGAAGAATGAAGAATAAAGAATTAAAAAGGAGGAAACAAAGATATGATATTTCTGCAACTATTTTATACCTTTTTCAAGATAGGCCTTTTCGGATTTGGCGGAGGTTATGCCATGCTTTCGATGATACAAGGCGAAGTGGTCACACGCTACGAATGGCTCACACCTCAGGAGTTTACCGACATTGTCGCCATCAGTCAGATGACTCCCGGTCCGATCGGTATCAATTCGGCTACCTACGTCGGCTTTACGGCTACGGGCAGTGTATGGGGATCGGTGATTGCGACGTTTGCCGTGGTACTTCCGTCCTTTATCCTAATGCTCACCATCAGCCGTTTTTTCCTGAAGTACCAGAAGCATCCGGCAGTAGAAGCCGTATTCAGCGGTTTGCGCCCTGCTGTGGTAGGACTGCTTGCTTCCGCAGCGCTGGTTCTGATGAACACCGAGAATTTCAGCTCGCCTACCGAAGATACTTACTCGTTCGTCATCAGCTGCATCATTTTCCTGGTGGCTTTTGTCGGAACAAAGAAGTACAAGCTGAATCCTATCGGGATGATTATTGCCTGTGGTCTGGCTGGGCTGCTGCTTTACTAAGCGGTGGTCTACACTTTCCTATATAAAAGGCGCGGATTTCACAGAGTGTACGGATCAAAAAACAACAAGCGATCCGTCGTGTCTGTGAAATCCGCGCCTTTATTCTGTCCGAAGATACCGACAATCAAGTCGGCTATCGGGACATCTATCTATTCCGTTACAGTTTTATTTTCTTCGATACCTGCTTGGATTCGTTCTGCAAACGATCGAGGGCAGTTACTACATAACGGTATTTCTTCTTTCCATCTACGTAAGGCAGCTTGTAGAAGCAGTCACGGGTAATGGCTACAATGTGCGAGGGGTCATCCAAATCGACATCTTCCTTGCTATCGAAACGATATACTACAAACTGCACGGCACGGTCCATCTCGTCCTTATACTTGGGAGCCGTCCAGAAAAGAATGTATCCGTCTTCCGTCCATACCGGTTTCAGCTTACGTACCTTATCGGGAGCCTGATTGTCCATGAAGTCGAACACTGGCGGCAAAGCCGGATACTTGTGATATTCGGCAACCAATGCGTCGCGATAACGTCCCTGATTCTCGACTACAGCAGCCGCATACCACTGGCAACTTCCGCCGATGGTCTGGTAAGCACGCTGCAAAGCCATCTTACGCGGCAACTGGTTTATTCCGGGATCCTGCGGATCGGCATTCTGGATGGTGTTCTGTACCGACTGTCCGATAAACAGCGGACGGTTTTCGGTATGTTTGGCCCACCATCTTACCAACGTTTCGTAGTCGGCAGCCGGATGTCCGATGTGCCAATATATCTGCGGGATGTTATAGTCGATCCAGCCTTCGCGTGCCCACAGCAGTACGTCGGCATACAGGTCATCATAGTTCTGCAGTCCTTTCGTCTTGCTACCCAGCGGGTCGCTGCTTTCGTTGCGATAGATGCCAAAAGGCGAGATACCGAATTTCACCCAGGGTTTCACCTCACGGATAGTCTCGTGCAACTGCTTGATAAGTGTATTTACATTGCTGCGGCGCCAATCGGCCTTGTTATCAAAACCGCCTCCGTAACGGGCAAAGCTGGCATCGTCAGGAAAATCGACTCCCTTAATCGGGTAAGGATAGAAATAGTCGTCCATGTGGATGGCATCGACATCGTAGCGCGAAACGATATCGCCCACTACCAGACAGATATGACGGCGACTTTCGGGCAAGGCCGGGTCGAAGTAAATCTGGTCACCATAAGTCACAAACCATTCAGGATGCAGATTGTACACATGATTGGGCACAAGCTCGTTCCTCAAAGATGTCTTTACCCGATACGGGTTGATCCACGCATGAAACTCCATGCCACGTTTGTGGCACTCTTCAATCATAAACTGCATGGGGTCCCAATACGGTTCGGGGGCCTGTCCCTGTACTCCCGTCAGATAGCGGCTCCAGGGTTCCAGACGCGATGCGTACAAGGCATCCGCCTCGGGACGTACCTGAAAGATGATGGCGTTGAAACCCGCCCCACGCAGCGAATTCAGCTGTTCTATCAGCGTCTGCTTCATTTTCTCTGTCGACATGCCTTTGAACTGGCCATTCACGGCCTGAATCCACGCTCCACGGAACTCACGTTTGGGATAGCGTCCCGACGCGATATTTTGTGCCGATACCGTCAGCATCGACACACACAGCAACAGGTGCAATAATAGTATTCTAATCTTCATAATCCGGTATTTTCAATTAACTAAATTCTACGTAAGGTCGCAAAGTTAAACATTTCCGCGAAAATAACGAATAGGAAAGAAACTTTGTATCGTAACAATCGCCCTACCGTCCTAACAATTTGTCACAAAATCAGCATACTTTCCGCCACAACATCGTCAAAAGAAGCAATGCACTAACAAGCACCGAAAGCCAAAAACACAAAGCAGACAAATAAACAAGAATATATATGCTCAAAATGACATAAACATACAGAAAATATGCAAGAAAAAACCTTTTTAACTCGCAAAACGCTTGTACGGAGTACGAACAACGCTTGTGCGGAACGCGAACAACGCTTGTACGGAACACGAACAATGCTTGTGAACCGTATCCACATTACTTGTCACAGAAAAAAAATACCTTTTTTCTGCCTCCGAAAACCAGTTTGCAGAGAAAAAAGACCGGTTTCCGTTCTATTTCAAATGTAAACATTTCACTATCATATTACTGTTCAGCGATATACAAAAAAAGACTCGCATATTTCCGCATTCCAAATACATCGGACGGAAATACGCGAGCCTCGCGGGGTTAAAGATGCAAAATGTCAAATTGTCAATCACCGGCGTTCGAGCCCCGATTAGCCCCTTGCATCGCTCTTCATCATCTCCACGGACTACTTCATCCGCAGTCTGACATCAATCACTTCATGACCGTCAACCGGATATCTTCCGACGAAGCGCCTATTTGCAATTCAAATTCGCCTGGCTCTACCGTGTATCCATGTCGCGGTTATAAAGCTCCAACTCGAACACCGGAATGCAAAGAGAAACCGTATGTTTCGCACTCGCCTTCCAAATCGATTTTCAAGAAATCTATTGTTCCATACGTTTATTGGTTATTTATACGCTTCCTTCAATTCTTCGTACCACTTCTTCAACACAAAGAATGCTTTCTTCTTTTGTCCCTGATCCGAAACCACACCTTTGCGGTTGAAGTCATCCTGTATACCCGGCACCTGACGACGGGGCGAACGGAAATCTTTCAGAATCCAGGGAGTCGTACCTGCCAATCCGGGAACACGCTTCAGCATATTCACGTGGCGAATGTACAAATCCTCCTGATATTCCTCCGTAAAGCGTTCGTTCTTAGGTCCATGATGTCCATACAGAGCACCACCTCCCCATTCGCTGATGAAGACCGGTTTCTGCACGTCGAATGTCCAGTTCACCCGGTCGCACTTTTCGGCATTACCGTCGTACCATCCCACGTATTCATTAAAACTGATAATATCCAGCAACTTGCCTAACGGATCGTTCACCGTCAGTACGCCCGGTTCTACTTCCGACTTCTCCATTGCTGCACCAATCAGACGCACGTTGTCCAGACTACGCGCTTTCTCGGCCAATGAAGCAAGAAAAGCCTGACGCGGTTCACTGACCGGTGTTTCGTTGGCAATCGACCAGATAATGATATTGCAACGGTTCTTGTCTCGTCCGATCATGTCGCACAATTGCTGTTCCGCATTCCGGTACGTATCCTTATTCTCCCAATGAATAGTCCAATACACTGGAATTTCCGACCAAACCAGGAATCCCATACGCTCAGCTTCACGCACCATTGCTTCGTTATGCGGATAATGTGCTAAACGGACAAAATTACAGCCCAACTCTTTGGCCCATCCCAACAACGTACGGGCATGGTCTTTCGAATAAGCCCGACCGCTCGAATAAGCAGTTTCTTCATGAATACTGATTCCTCGGCAAAAGATTTCCTTACCATTGAGCAGAATCTTGGTACCTTCCGTACGGATAGTTCGGAAACCTATCTCATCGGTCACTTTATCAGACTGGGCAGCCAAAGAAACAGTGTAGAGTTTCGGCTCCTCGGGTGTCCAAAGTACAGGCTTGGCTTTCACCTCAAACGAAGCATATCCGTCGGCATCAGTCTCTACTTCCTTCTTCAGTTTCAGTTCAGGTATGTCCAATAACACTTTCTGCGACTTGCTATCACCATCAAGCTGCACCCATCCTTCAATTGTATTGGTATCGTTCTTCTTCAACTGCACATAATAATCGCGAATGTAAGTCGATGGAACCTCAACCAGCGTAACCGGACGTGTAATGCCACCAAAGTTCCACCAATCTGCATTTACGGTAGGCACTCCTTCAGGACGGCGTTTGTTGTCTACCTTAACTACAAGACTGTTAACCCCCTCTTTCAATAAATTGGTTATCTCGAAATTGAAAGCTGTAAAACCACCGACGTGACTGCCCAAGCGTTTACCGTTCAGCCAAACAATAGCTTCATAGTTGACGGCTCCAAAATTCAGGAACAGACGCTTGCCCAGCTGTAAATCGTAAGTAAAATGTTTCCGATACCACACCGTTCCTTCGTAATAATAAAGCTGTGGACGTTGCGTGTTCCAGTCGCCCGGCACAAAAAGAGTCTTATTCGTTTCAAAATCATATTCCTGAAGCTTTGTCCGGTCCGAATAAGTTCTGTCCTGAGCATAACCATCATCGTATGGATTCAAACGATAATCGTAATACCCATTCTCGAAAGGATCGACAATGGTTTTCCACTGCCCGTCAAGCGAAGTTACCTGTCGTGCATCAATATTCATAATTTGCGGAGCTAATTGCGCCCACGACAACAACGGGACAAGTGCCCCCAAAATAAACAAACTGTTTCTTAGTTTCTGTTTCATGTTTTTAAATTTAAGATAATCCATTTATGTTTGTCATTACAATAGCCAAAGATAAACACTTCTTACGAACAAGGCAAATACTCAACAAAGACAATGTAAAACCATTATGTGAATATTATTCGTACATCACAACTTACGGTATCACATTATTTTCCACAGACAATTTTGAAACTTTTCTTTGCCTCTACCAGACGAATAGTTCCGTCTTCATTATAATAAAGAGGTGCTACACATACAGAACGACGCCATTGGATAAAGTCACGTTCTGGGGATCCTTCTGGGATAAGTGATAATGCCCGCTCTGAGGTATGATAAAACAAATACCACTGCCCTTTATATTCTACAATAGACGAATGATTGGTACCACTACTTACCTCCTCTAATATCACTCCTTTATATTGGTAAGGTCCGTATACGGAATCGGCCACGGCATAAGCAATTTGCGGTCCCCTACCTGGAATATTAGGACCTGTTGAGTACGACAGATAATACCTGCCTTTGTATTTATGCATCCAGATACCTTCAAAGAAATAAGGCAACTGATTCACATTGTTCAATACCACAGGCTTGCCTCCATACGACATCATGTCCTCATTCAGGCGTATGATGTTCAATGCATTCTGCCCAACCAACAGATAGGCTGTACCATCATCATCTATAAATACAGCCGGATCTATGAAATCACGTGGAGCCTTTATGCCCGGCGAATGACGTGTTACCAGCGGTTTGCCAATCACATCCTTGAACGGTCCGACAGGAGAATCACCTACCGCTACACCGATATAATCCTGATCTGTAGGAAAATAAAAATAATACTTTCCGTTTTTCTCTACACAATCGGGAGCCCAAGCATATTTCTTCGCCCAACTCGTTTGCTTCAGTGGTTCGAATACCAGACCTTCGTCCTTATAATGGCACATGTCTGTCGTAGAGTATACATAATAATCCTCCATATCCCACCAACGGGCTTCGTCACGATCGTGACTGGGATAAATATAAAGTGTATCGTTGAACACACGTGCCGACGGATCGGCACTGTAGCGTATGTCAATAACTGGATTTATCACTTCACAAGACTCTTTCTCATAGTAACGTACATAGTCTATTTCCATTGTTTTCGGAAAAATAGATTCATCCACGCCCCAGTCATCTCCCCAAGTACCTCCAACCGCGATATTCATTATCAAATAGAACGGCTGGTCGAAAGGCCACGTCTTATATGAATCTTCCTTCTTGTGATATGAGAAGATGACCTGATCGTCAAACAAAATATCCAATCGCTCCTCTTCCCACACCAATGAATACAGATGAAAATCAGTATCCAAAGTAGAAGAATGCCCATACCCGGACCCTATTTTATTTCCGTTCCTGTCAGAGTCAAACGTATGCACGGTCGAATAAGTCGTACTATGTTTTTCGTCGTCTCCCCATACATATTCCATTATATCTATCTCGCCTCCATTGGGCCATCCCCCATAAGGACTTTTGTCTGGAAGCAGCCATATAGCAGGCCATACGCCACGACCCGTCGGAATTTTGGCAGAAACATCAATACGTCCATATTTAAAAGTCTTTTTGCCACAAGAATGTACCTCTCCAGATGAGAACTTAAAATGATAATCCTCTTTACTTCCCCAGCCCCGAACACCTTTGTGCGGATCTTTATAAGCAGTAAGTATTAGTTTGCCATCCTCCAATCGGGTACAATTCAGGTTCTCTTTCCGATAGTCTTGCCATTCGTTATTGATGACACCACCCGTATCACCTGTATTCCAATAGTTTGAATCAGGCAATCCCGCACCTTCAAATTCTTCTGCCCATACCAGACGATAACCAGGGTAAGATACTGCTTCCTGCGCGAAAGCCCCCACTTGGAGTGACGAAGCTACAAGACATCCCATTATTAATGTTTTCAACTTTATGTTCATATACCTTCTCATTACATTGATGTTTTATTCAGTTCTGATTCATTTCTTTATTTTTCAATAACGATAGCCTATCAAATCTTTCAGCACTTTCTCTTTGAACCAGAAGCCATCTACTTTCCTTCAGCCGTCAAGCGTACAGTCAGCCCCTCCATACAATTAGGAGCCACACGCAACTCAAACTCTCCTGCTTCAACTTCCGGTTTAAGGTATTCGTTCAGAAAGGAAAGTGAAGAATAAGGCAGAGTAAAAGAGACTGTACAAGTTTCTCCAGCAGGGATATGCACACGACGGAAAGCTTTCAAGCGTTTTTCCGATTGGGTGATCCGGCAATACAAATCTGTCAGATATACCTGTACAATCTCATCGCCATCCATCTGACCGGTATTGGTAACGTCTACCGTAAAGCGGATATCTTCTCCTTCTTTTATTGCCGTTTTTTCCAGTTTCAGATTCGTATAAGTATAGGTAGTATACGAAAGACCATAACCAAAAGGATAAAGGGAAACATAACGATCCTTCGGCAGAAAATCCTTCCCGTTATTATCGTACTCTACAATGCGCCCTTCACGACCGTAAGGACGATGAAGCAGACACATCGGTAAATCGCCCGTATTCCGTGGCCAGGTAAGAGAGAGTTTACCAGACGGATTGACCTCTCCTGCCAGTACTTCGGCCAACGCATTACCTCCTTCCTCACCGGCATAGAACATCATGACAATGGCATCGGCCTTGTCCATCCAGCGAGTCATTGTCACAGGACGGCCTTCGACCAGCACCACTACTATCGGCTTACCGGTTTTGGCAATTTCCTCGATAAATTCTTCCTGTACTCCCATCAAGTCAAGGTTATTACGGTCGCGAGTCTCACCGCCAGTATGCCAGTTAGCCCCTCCCATCACCAAAATGCAAGCATCAGCCTCACGGGCGTTCTTGATTGCCTGTTCAAATCCATCTTTGCTGTTATCCGTCATTCCACAACCTTTCGTGAAAGTTATCTCCGCACGATTGCCCCAAATATTACGGATTCCCTGCAGCGGACTAACACCGGAAACACCTTTGGCCGAATAACCTCCCAACTGAACAACATCAGCATTAGGCCCCATCACAGCAATTTTGCGGGCACCCTTCAAAGGAAGAAGATTTTTCTCATTTTTCAGCAATACGATGCTTTGCCTAGCTGCTTCGCGTGCCAAGCTACGAAAATGAGGAGCATCACACAACTTTTCGGCCAAAGCCTCATCGACATACGGATGTTCGAACAAACCCATTTCGAACTTTACCCGAAGTATATGACGGACATTCTCATTAATATCTTCTTCGGATATTTTGCCTTGCCTGATCATCTCGCCCAATTTGACATAAGTATTCAATCGTGGCAACTCCACATCCATTCCAGCCTTTGCACACAAAGCCGCAGCTTCGGCTTTGGTCGGAGCGATATGAAGAGCACCGTGTGCATGATTGACAGCACTCCAATCCGACACTACATAACCGTCGAATCCCCACTCTTTCCGCAATACGTCGGTCAGCAACCAACGGTTGGCCGAACAGGGTATGCCGTCCAAAGAGTTATAAGCTGCCATCAACGACTTTACATGAGCCTCACGGACTGCTGCCTCGAAAGGTGGCATATGAATTTCGCGCAATTCACGTTCGCTCATTCCGGCATTACCGGAATCGCGCCCTCCATCGCCCACGAAATTGGCCAGAAAATGCTTGGGACTACATATCACACGGTTCTTCTGCACGCCTTTAATAAATTCCACTCCCATTCGTGAAGCCAGATAAGGATCTTCGCCATAACATTCATCCAGACGTCCGTGACGCGGATCGCGTGCCAAATCCAAAGTAGGCGACAGCACTTGGTGAATGCCTCGACTGTAAGTTTCTTGCCCGATAGCATCGGCTATGCGCCCCATCAGTTCCGTGTTCCAAGTGCACGACAAGGCAATAGACTGAGGATAAGAAGTGGCCCCAGTCGCCCGCAGCCCGTGAATAGCTTCGGCATCGATAATCACCGGAATGCCGAGGCGGGTTTCTTCCACTGCTATTCGCTGTATTTTGTTACCGGTTCTGACCGCCTGCCGGGCAGACATGTCTGTTGTAGGGCAGCTCAAGTGTCCTACTCCGTGCGTACCGAACTGTTTACGGACTTCGTCCATGGAATACTCACCGGTCGCATCAAAAATTTCGGCATTCTTTCCAAAATAAATGGCGGACATCTGATACAGTTTCTCTTCCAGCGTCATACGTCCGATTAAATCCTCTACCCGCTCTTCTACCGAAAGTTTCGGATTCTGATAAGGTAACTGTTTCTCCCAATCCTTTGCATAATTGGCCAAGGACATACTACCCAACAAACACAAAGCAAAAATCTTTTTCATTTTAATCATGGTATTCTATTTTTTCTAATTCTTATCTATCGTACAAACCTGTAAACAGACAAACACTTGTGCCCCATGCGTTGCACACTTGTTGCAGAGTTACTGCAAGCCTGTTGCAGAGCCGCTGCAAACCTGTATGCAGTGACACTGCAAGCCAGTTGCAGAACTGCTGCACACTTGTATGCAGTAAATTCATAACCAGTGGCCGACAGCAATACAATGAAGTCAGCACCCAAACAAGTTCTGTCCTGCACACGTGGCATTCATCACCAGTTCATCAAAGTTTCAGGCATTTTTCTGCTCCGGAGGTTTACAGTTTTACAACCGTAGGCTTTCCGCATAGCTCGCCCTGCGACATCGGACAAATATAAGTCTTACCATTCCAATTTACTCTGATTTCTTTCAGATTTTTATCCATACAAGCATCGGTCACACTAAGCAATGTACCTTCGGAAGTCTGTTCTATCAATACTACGCAAGGAGCAGAGACAGACAGCTGAAGATGTTTAGCTTTCAAACCCTCATCGGCACGATAGAAGACAGCTCCTGTCACTCTTCCGTCCGTTGAACGAACCGCTTGCAGCGTAGTATCGTTGCGCAATACCCGAAAAGGATAACGGTCGGCAGGCAAACCATCGCCACAGTACACTGCATAACCGTAAGTGTCGTCCGTAGGAGTAGTTCCGTGATCTATCCATAGACGCAGCATATCAACCTCAGCAGGCAGATTCTTTCGTCCCCGGTTGGCAGGATTCATTTTCACCCAATCCATCCGTTTGGTTTCACAGACATAGTGCATCCGTTTCTGATACTCCGGGAAAGCAGAATAGGCAAAACCACCCTGTTGTACAATCCAGTCAATACCTTTGCCATGATGAACAAAAACGTTGCCCGTACGCTCCGTCTGATCAAGTGTGGTACGGATATTCCCGTTTACCTCGGGTGTAAGATTAGTAATGCCTGCTCCCAAAGCTACTACATAATCACCTAAAATGAAAGCCGCTTTATATGCCTTCACTCCATAAATCACACGGTCGGCTCCGCCACGGCCTTTGTCATTCACTCCTTTCTTGTCAGAAGCATTCATCTTCTCGAATACAAAACCTGCCGCAGCGTTTTCGCCTCCCGAAGTAGCAGCACCGGCAAAATTGTATTTGCTGCAATAGCCACGCCAATTTTCAACAGGTTTCAGCTGTTCCATACCTTCACGGGCAGTTACTCCCGGAAATGCAGTCACATCGTACGCACCATACACGTTACGATATTCATTTCCTCGGCGCTGAAACATCAGTGCACCATCGTTCGTGTAATAATTGAACGCATCGGCAAAGGTGTAAGCACTTTCCAGACCATCGCAGCGCACCGACGCCATATTGGCTATCACGTGGTAACGGTCGTTCTTTTTCACCAGATCATCGTTATTGAAAAACCAGCGCGTACCATTGTAGCGGCCATCACCATTCATATTTATATTCATCGAGGGTATTTCACTCCGCAAACGTTTCAGTTCCTCCTGTTCATCAGGAGTGAACGATTCAATCCAGTTAGCCAGTACATTATCCAACAGACTGCTGTAAGGGATAGCAGCCGGAGCATCCATATACAACATCGAACTGCGATCTACGCAAGCCAGCTTATACCCTTTGTAATAATAGAAATTAGCCCCTCGGAAATAGTTCATCAATGCTTCCACATTTCTTCTATCCAGCTGTTGTGCCCAAGGAGTGCCTTTCAGTAAAGTAAGTATCCCCAACGCTCCGCGAGTACCGTCGATGGGATATCCCCACACCAAGCATTGACGTCCGTGCCCCCAACCGGCACCATCGGCCGTAAAGCCTTCGTTCCAAAAAGAATCGTCGTAAGTAGTCTGTGAAGTAGGCGTAATCCCCTTACGGCACACTTCGGCCAGCACATCGATCATAGGAATAGAACGATACATAAAAGCCGCTTGCAACAGTGCCCGATATCCCACACCGTTACCTCCTACCCACCACACATGTTTGCGAAATCGTTCTTCCGACACCACATTCAGGTCGGTCTCATCCTTGCGATAGGGCTGCGTCCAAGCCTGTAAAGCTATCATCTTCAGCATGTCACATGCCTTTTTCAGCAAGAAGTCATCCGTTTTGCCCTTCTCCACGGCATCCATTTGAGGCAAATGGCAAAAATAAATATTGACGGCAGCCTCGGGCAAGGCAAAACACGAAGCATGAAAACGATACCACTCGTTACCGCGCGAAATCTCCAGTTCGCCATAATGCACAATGGCCTTCTGGCAACGCCTCCAAAGCTCACCATCTTTCTGCCAATCCAGTTCGCCTCGCCGGAAAGCTTCGGAGATAGCCCACAACCGATAGTACCCTTCCGTAATCGAACCTCCACTGTTGGCCGAATTTCCACCAACCACTTTCCCCGCATCCTTGTCATGCAAATCGGCAAACGTACCATCTGCCTGCAAAGTCTCCAGATAAGGGCGATAGTCCTTGGAATAATTATTCAGATTCAAATAAGTATGTTTGGCATAAAATTGCCTGAAATTCTCAATGGCCTGTCCTTTGGCGGCATCCTGCACCTGACGGGCTCCCTGGTAATAACGCAAATAACAACATTCAGCCATCTGTGCTTCACGGTTCTGTGCAGCAACTTCCCCTAAACAAAAACAGTTTAAAGCAAAAAACAAACCTGTTCCGATATTCAATACATTATTTTTCATATATCACAAACGTTTTATCACAGAAAAAGGAAGAGGTCATCCCTTCACCCCAAGAGCTGAATGCCGAAATGCCCTCTCCGGTTTGGTTATCCTTTCAACAAAACAGTATTACCTTTTCTTCAGCTAACCAGTCATTTCCTAATCAAAGGATACATATTTTGTCAATGATGCAAATGTAGTTCACATTCCTACAAACCAGAATACTGAATTGTGCAAAAGAAGAGAATGTAAGTTCATACCCTGCTTAAAAACATACTCTGTACGATTCAACCTCTTTTGTGTACGATTCAGCCTCACGCTTCAAATAGCCTAACAGCTCTTCCAAACAGATAACCGCTAAAGAATACAGTCATAAATAGCCATCTGCAAATTGGACAACTCGTCCAAAAAATGAGCAAGAATCGTACAACAAGGCTAAAAAATACACTATTCTATTGCTCAATAATACTTCTCAATCTATTTTTGCATCAGACAAACAGTAAGAAAAAAACAGGAAAAGTACCATGAAAATAAACTTATTATTGCTCTATCTGCTGCTGGCCACTCTTCAAACATACAGTACTCCTATATTTTTTCGCCACCTCACCGTAGCCGATGGACTATCCCACAACTCAGGCATGACATTTTATCAGGACGAACGTGGCTTTATTTGGATTGGTACGCGTAACGGTTTAAACCTTTATAACGGACAAAATATACAGATATTCAGATATAATAAAAAACAACCTGAAAGTTTACACAGCAATCTGATTCATCAGATAACTGGTGACGGCAAAGGAAACGTCTACATCCGTTGCAACAAAGGGCTCGTACGTTATAATATTCCTTCCAATCGCTTTAGCCGCTTGACCAATCATCCTGTAGAATCAATCTATTTTAACCAAGACCTTTATTATTGCCAGGGAGATCAAATTTACCGATGGAAAGAAAAAGGGGAAAAAGAGGAGGTTTTCCATTTAACAGAACGTGCAGCCGGACAAAACATCTTATGCCTGTTACAAAAAGCAGACTCTCTATTGGCAGGCACAAGCAATGGACTCTATTTGCTGAAAGGAGGAAAAACGATTTGTCTGATAGAGAACGTACGCCCCAGTGACTTATTCTGCGACTCCCACGGATGGATATGGATAACCAGCTATGACGGGAAAGGATTATATTGCCTGAAAAATGGGAAGATAGAACATTTTTCCCATTCTAATTCCGATCCGGAAAGCCTCAGTCATAACCAGACACACCGTTGTTGTGAAGACCATAACGGTAATATCTGGATTTCAACATTCCACGGACTGGACAAATACAACCGAGAAACAGGTAAATTCACAGCTTACTACGCAGCAGAAGCCAATGGACTAACAGAATCGTCTGTCTGGGGATTGATGTGCGACCGTCAAGGAATCATCTGGGCTGGCACCTATTACGGAGGCGTTAACTATTTCACTCCAACTTCACAATATTATCAGAAGTATTATGCAGTGCCTAACAACAAGAACGGATTAAGCTCACCTATTATAGGAGAAATGACCACCGATATCAGAGGAGACTTATGGCTTTGCACGGAAGGTGGTGGAATATGCCGTTACATACAGAAAGAAAACAGATTTCAACAATACCGACATAATGAGTCGTCCAACAGTCTGTCGCACAACCATGCAAAATGCTTATACTACGATGCCGAAAACGACTTTCTGTGGATCGGTACCCATTTAGGAGGATTAAACCGAATGGACATCTCAACCGGACAGTTTAAACATTACCGCCACAACCCGCAAGATACAACCACCATCCCATCGGACATCATTATGAGCATAACTCCCCATCAGAACAGACTTCTTTTGGGAGGCCAAGGCCAACTGGCTCTGTTCAACCCCAGTACGGGAAAATCTGTACCTTTCTTCTCTTCTACAGAAGAACAAGCCATTACCAATTATACATACGCCCTCCATGTTGACAGTCAAAATAATTTGTGGATCATAAGCGGTGCAGGCCAAAGGCTCTGTAAATATGATATCCGACGCCGTACACTGAAAGAATACAAGCACGACCCAAATACTCCCAACAGCATCAACGGTAACCTGTTCAACGCCATTTACGAAGACAGCTATCATAGAATATGGATTTGTTCCAACGGAAATGGACTGGATCTGTATCATCCCGAAACCGACCGTTTCGAAAACTTTGATACCGACAAAAATGGACTGGGCAGTAATGTCGTTTATGAAATACGCGAATTGTCCGATGGCAAAATGATTGTAACGACCGATCAAGGGTTCTCCGTCCTAAACGAAGCTTCAAAAACATTCACCAACTATGAACGTGGGCGTGACTTCCCCCTGAACTCAGTCAACGAACATTCTCTATATTATTCTACGACCACCAAAGAAATCTTTATCGGTGGCTTGGACGGTATGGTCTCTTTCCAGGAAGATATCCTTCACAAAAAGCCTCATACCTACTCCATTTACCCTTACAAGCTGACTGTTAACGGTGCCGTTGTTTCGGTGCAGGACGGAACCGGAATTCTGAAACAAGATATTTCAATGGCCGATCAGATTACTCTTCATGCCGGTCAGGATGTCTTTACCTTAGAATACACAACCACCAATTTTCTACCAGTCAAACGAGACCGGCTATCCTACCAGCTGGATGGTTATTCTGAGAAGTGGATTCCACTCAACGAAGAAAATCTCATTACATACACCAACTTGCCGTCTGGTAATTACACACTAAAAGTCAAGGCAACAGACGAAAACGGAGAGACTTTGTCTGCCCATCAACTCCATATCCGGATAATTCCTCCCCTGTATCGAAGCGGATGGGCTTATGCAATCTACCTGGCAGCAGCTTTACTGATTGTGCTCTACTTGCAGAAAATGCACAACACACGCATCCGCTTGTCCGAACAGATTATTTACGAAAAGAAACATGCCGAAGACATAGAACAGCTGAATCAGTCTAAACTAAGTTTCTTCACCAACATCTCACACGAATTCAGGACTCCTTTAAGCATTATCTTAGGACAAATGGAGATATTATTGGCCCGGCAACAGGCCGGCAGTTCTTTGCACATAGCATTGAAGAGGGTTTATCAAAACTGCCAGCAGCTGAACAGTCTGATTACCGAATTGCTCGATTTCAGGAAATTGGAACAAGGTTTTATGACGATTCATGCCCGACAACAAGACATTGTCGGCTTCCTCCACTCACAATACCGTTACTTCGAAGATTATGCGTTTCAAAAAAACATAGATTTCCGCTTCGAAAAAAGCCATCAACATATCCTCCTCTGGTTCGACGACAAGCAAATGCAGAAAGTTATAAACAACTTATTATCCAATGCATTCAAATATGTATCGCCTAAAGGTCGAATTGTATTGTCGGTACGGAAAGCCGACGAAGAAGTACTTATTGAAGTAACCAACACCGGCAATGGCATCAAGCCGGAAGATATCAACCGTATATTCGACCGTTTCTATCAGGCAGACTATACCCATTCGTCTACCGGAACCGGTATCGGACTGAATCTGACTAAAGGTATTGTAGAACTACACCACGGACGCATCGAGGCCTACAGCAATCCTGGCGACGAAACCACCTTCCGCGTACATTTACTAACAGGATATTCACATTTCAAACCGGAAGAAATAGAACCTGTTTCCCCAGCAAATGCAGAAGAGTTGGAAAGCAAAGAAGTTACTGATAATGAAGAGAATTTAGCTGAGCCATTGCCCCTAACCGACGATCATAAAGACGCAGAAACAACTGCGACTTCTCCCGCAAGCAAATGCAAGATGCTCATAGTAGAAGACCAACAGACACTACGGAATATGTTGGTAGAGCTTTTCACACCTTTCTACCACATACAGACGGCTGTCAACGGCAAGGAAGGATGGGAAAAAGTGCAGGCAGAATTGCCCGACATTGTACTGAGCGATGTAGTAATGCCTGAAATGGAAGGAACAGAATTGTGCCGCCTTATCAAAGAGACCAAAGCAACCTGCCACATCCCCGTCATCATTCTTACAGCTTGCATCGAGCAAGAGCAGATATTAAAAGGATGGCAAACCGGTGCGGACGATTACATTGTGAAGCCATTCGATATCCAGTTGCTAATTTCACGATGCAACAACCTGATAAAAAACCGGATGAGAGTAAAAGAACAATTAACCGATCCTTCCTCCACCATAACGCATATTCCCCAGCAATTGGCCAACGACATTCAGTCTCAGGACTTCATCAACAAAGCGACAGAAGCAATACGCAGACATTTGGAAAATTCGGATCTCTCTGTCCAACTTCTGGCTCAAGAATTAGGTATATCCCGTACACTGCTGTTCACCAAGTGCAGAAAGGCAACCGGACAGACTCCGTTAGAATTCATTCTAGACATTCGCATACAGGAAGCAGCCAGACTATTGGATACCCATCCGGAATACAACGTCAACGAAATCGGGGATCGTACCGGTTTTACTTCTCCGAAACTCTTCCGGCAACATTTCAAAGAAAGATTCCAGATGACGCCAACAGAGTACAGAAGACGGAAACGCTCGTAGAAACATGTGGGACCTTATAAAATCCACCCCAAAATTACTGTTTCATCCGTTTTTTGCGTAAGTTTGCATCCTAATAAGCGAAAGACGAAACATGAGCGAATCAAAATCTATCATCATCAAGGGTGCACGGGTCAACAACCTGAAAAACATTGATGTCGAAATACCGCGCAACAAGCTGGTTGTCATTACCGGACTGTCCGGTTCGGGAAAATCGTCGCTGGCATTCGACACACTGTATGCCGAAGGCCAACGCCGCTACGTGGAAAGCCTCAGCAGCTATGCACGCCAGTTTCTGGGGAGAATGAGCAAACCCGAATGCGACTTTATAAAAGGAATACCGCCCGCCATCGCCATCGAACAGAAAGTAAGCAGCCGTAACCCGCGTTCTACCGTGGGCACATCGACTGAAATATACGAATACCTGCGCCTGCTCTATGCACGGGTGGGCAAAACTTTCAGCCCCATCAGCGGGCAGGAGGTAAAGAAACACTCTACCGAGGACATCGTAAACTGCATGACCGAATACCCCGAAGGAACCCGGTTCACCGTACTGGCTCCTCTGTTGCTGCGCGAAGACCGCACACTGGCCCAGCAGCTGGAGGTGGACATGCAACAAGGATTCAACCGGCTGGAGGTAAACGGCCAGATGGTACGCATCGATGAATATCAGCCCCGGGAAGGCGACACCATCTTCCTGCTGGTCGACCGTATGACTGTCTCGACCGAGAAGGACAGCATCAGCCGCCTGATTGATTCGGCCGAAACTGCCATGTACGAGGGCGACGGTGCCTGCTTGCTGCGTTTCTATCAGGCGGACGGCGGAACCAGCCTCTACCGCTTCAGTACAAAGTTCGAAGCGGACGGCATTACCTTCGAAGAGCCCAACGACCAGATGTTTTCGTTCAACTCGCCCATCGGTGCCTGTCCCGAGTGTGAAGGATTCGGACGGGTGATCGGCATCGACGAACACCTGGTAGTTCCCAACCGCTCCCTTTCGGTATACGACGGTGCTGTAGTGTGCTGGCGTGGCGAAAAGATGGGCGAGTGGAAAGACATGGTGATCAGAGGAGCCGAAAAAGCAGGATTCCCCATCTTCACTCCCTACTATCAGCTGACCGACGAACAACGCCGCATGCTGTGGGAGGGGACGCCTTACTTCGAAGGCATCAACGCTTTCTTCAAGATGTTGCAGGAAAACCAATACAAGATACAATACCGCGTCATGCTGGCCCGTTATCGCGGAAAAACCCTCTGCCCCAAATGCCACGGCACACGGTTGAAACCCGAAGCCGGCTACGTGAAAGTGGGCGGACGAAGCATTTCCGAACTGGTAGACCTGCCTGTCACCGAACTGAAAGTCTTCTTCGATAACCTGAAACTAAGCAAGCACGATGCTGACGTAGCCCGACGCATTCTGACCGAGATAAACAGCCGGCTGCAGTTCCTGCTCGACGTAGGACTGGGCTATCTGACCCTGAACCGACTCAGCAATTCACTCTCGGGCGGTGAAAGCCAACGCATCAACCTGGCCACATCGTTGGGAAGCAGTCTGGTAGGAAGTCTGTACATTCTGGACGAACCCAGCATCGGACTGCATAGCCGCGATACCGACAAACTGATACACGTACTGCGGCAGCTGCAACAACTGGGCAACACCGTTGTCGTAGTAGAACATGACGAGGAAATCATCCGCGCAGCCGACTACATCATCGATATCGGTCCTAAAGCCGGACGACTGGGCGGACAAGTAGTTTACCAGGGGGACATGAAGGACTTGCAGAAGGGCAGCGAAAGCTACACCGTACGCTACCTGCTGGGCGAAGAAACCATCCCTGTACCGACCCACCACCGGCCTTGGAACAACTACATCGAAATAAAAGGTGCGCGCGAGAACAACCTGAAAGGTGTGGATGTACGCTTCCCCCTCAACGTGATGACGGTAGTCACCGGTGTCAGCGGATCGGGAAAAAGTACACTGGTACGCGACATCTTCTACCGTGCCCTGAAGCGCGAACTGGACGAGTGCACCGAACGCCCCGGTGAGTTTGTATCGATAGGAGGCGACCTGAAGAGTCTGCGCAACGTAGAGTTTGTCGACCAGAACCCCATCGGAAAATCATCGCGAAGCAATCCAGTGACTTACATCAAGGCTTACGACGAGATACGAAAACTCTGGGCCGAACAGCCACTGGCCAAACAAATGGGATACACCGCCGGCTATTTCAGCTTCAACAGCGAAGGCGGACGGTGTGAGGAATGTAAGGGCGAAGGTACCATCACCGTCGAAATGCAGTTCATGGCCGACCTGGTACTGGAGTGTGAATCGTGCCACGGCAAACGTTTCAAGGCCGACACGCTGGAAGTGAAGTTCCACGACATGAGCATCTACGACGTACTGGAAATGACGGTCAATCAGGCTGTCGAATTCTTCACGCAGCACGGACAGAAAAAGATTGTAAAGAAGCTGCAACCGTTGCAGGAAGTCGGTTTGGGCTACATCAAGCTGGGACAGTCTTCGTCCACCCTGTCGGGAGGCGAAAACCAGCGCGTCAAACTGGCTTACTACCTGAGTCAGGAAAAGGCCGACCCTACCCTCTTCATCTTCGACGAGCCTACCACCGGCCTGCATTTCCACGACATCCGAAAACTGCTCGAAGCTTTCGACTCGCTGATCAAGCGGGGACACAGCATTGTCATCATCGAGCATAACCTCGACGTTGTCAAGTGTGCCGACTATGTCATCGATCTTGGTCCCGAAGGTGGCGACAAAGGTGGTTACATCGTAGCCACAGGCACTCCGGAAGAAGTAGCCCAATGTGCAGCCAGCTATACCGGACAGTTCCTGCAAGAAAAACTACAGGCATAAAAACAGCACCATCCGCACCCGACGAGGAGAGCATCTCCCTATAGGGTGCGGATGGTAATATCAAAGAAACATAAGCCAACTTTACTTTTTCACATAACGCCCTATAATTTTATTCGTTTCTCACAAGTATGAGAACAACATTCTCACGCTTATGAGAAAACTATTCTCATACTTATGAGAATACCCTTCTCATACTTTGAGAAAAAATGAGAGACAATAAGGGAAAAAACAGAAAGCAGAAGAAAATTTTATGCCCAGCTCTTCGCATAAAAAAAAGTGTGGACAGCGCATCTTCTTGCCCTGTTCACACCTTTATTATATCCTCCTGTTTGCCAAAGCGGCACACAGAAAAGCAGTTCTATCAGAAATACAATCCGAACCCGACTTTTACTCCGAACTTAGAGCGGTCGCCATTCACATTCCAGTAAGCGGCAGGCTCGATGGTCACCGTACGCGAAAGGAAGAATGCGTATCCAGCCTCCATCCCGAATGAGAACTTGGTGTCATCCAGATTTCCCCAGTCGTAACGATCCACATTAACATTAGCACCCAGAAACACACCCACCTTACTGAAATAATAACGGCCACCCACACCCAACGAATAGATGTCGGCTCCATTCTCATTCCACTTGGCGGCACCGTTCACCAGCAAAGCCACGTTATCAATCAAAAAAGCACCTCCCTTAACTTCCAGTCCGAAAGAAGTCTTATCCGTACCGGTATCGTGCGACAGTTCCAATCCTGTCAGCGAAGGATTAACAACCCATTTTCCTTTCTCGAACTGTGCCCGGGCGGCTACCGAAGCGACCAACAGGCAAACAAGCAACATCAGTTTTTTCATATTATTTCAATTTTAATCCGTAAATATTCAGTTTCTACGCTCTTCATCCCACCGCTTCTGCTGCAGCTGTTCTTTCTTACGGAGCACCAGCCAGAGCAACAGCACTATGACGTACGAAGCCACTACCGTAATATACTTCTCCGCCTGCTCAATTTCCGTATTACGGGGCAGGAAATAAGCAGCCGTTGCCGAAACATAGATCAGCAAAGCAATGGTCAGTCCGGTCGATTTTCTGATTTTCTTCATCAACAAAGTTTTTTAGCAGTCTTGAAATACCATATCCTGAACCACACTGCAGCAACCACCGCAGCCAGTACAGCTATGATCGCCGCTTTATCCACCGACAAACCAATACCTTCGGGAGCTACACAAATGTACGTAGTACAAACAGCTGTCATAAACAAAGCCGGCAAATAAGTGACATAGAAATAGTATCCTTTCCGTTCACGTGCCAGATAAACCGTTATAGCCCACAAAGTAAATACCGACAACGCCTGATTGGCCCATGCGAAATAACGCCATATCATATCAAAGCCAGCCGCATCGCGCATGCTGTACAGCAACAAGGCAATAGCCACCAGGAACATCGGAATACATATATACAAACGTTTCCGCATGGATTTTTGTTCTATACCCAAGAAATCGGCTACAATCAGACGAGCCGAACGGAAAGCCGTATCACCACTGGTGATAGGAGCGGCAATTACTCCCAAAACAGCCAGCACACCGCCAACCGTACCTAACCAGTTTTTGGTGATGTCATCGACAATGACAGCTGCATTCGTTTCTGCCATACCGTTTTCATGGAAAAAGTAAGTAGCTGCGGCAGCCCATATCAGTCCGACGATTCCTTCGGTAATCATAGCACCGTAGAAAATAGGCCGACCGTGACGCTCGCTGGTCATACACCGTGCCATCAGCGGACTTTGAGTTGCATGAAAACCACTGATAGCGCCACAGGCGATACTGACAAACATAATAGGGAAAATAGGTAAGGTATCGGCATTCGGGTGAGTATTCTCAACACCGTCCCAAAGTTCGGGCAATGCAGGATGATTGACATACAGCATCACCAGAATACCTACCGCCATGAACAGCAATGCGATGGCAAACAACGGATAGATCTTACCGATAATCTTATCCACCGGCAACAGTGTAGCCAGAATATAATAAAGGAACACCACGATAATCCAGAAAGTCACATCCAGCGCATCCGGGGTGAGCTTAGCCAGCAATCCTGCAGGACCAGCCACGAAAACAGCACCGACCAGAATCATCAGAATCACCGTGAAACCACGCATAATCTGCTTGGTTGTCAGTCCCAAATAGCGTCCGACTATTTCAGGAAGGCTTTCTCCGCCATGTCGCAAAGACAGCATACCCGCCAGATAGTCGTGAACAGCACCGGCAAATATACTACCCAACACAATCCACAAATAAGAAGCCATACCGAATTTGGCTCCCATAATAGCACCAAAGATAGGTCCCAGACCTGCTATGTTCAGAAATTGAATCATAAAGATTTTCCAACGGGGAAGTGGCATATAGTCTACTCCGTCGGCTTTCGTCAAAGCCGGAGTCTGACGGTCGTCCGGACCAAAAATCCGTTCTACAAAACGACCGTAAATGAAATAGCCTGCAATAAGAGCAAGTAAACAAAGTGTAAAAGTAATCATTGTGTGTTTCTTTTTATTATGTTAGAGTGCACAAATGTAACAGTATTTTAAATAATGGCACAACTTTATTCGCATTTTTGCTATCTTTGGCACAAAAAAGAACGATTTAAATGAAACGACTCATTTTTCTTCTGATATCCCTAATCTGTCTGGGAAGTATGCAAAAACTTACAGCCCAGCCCAAACAAGAAGTCAGAGCAGCATGGGTTACCGCCGTTTACGGATTGGACTGGCCCCGGACACGTGCCACCTCACCCCAAAAGATACAACAACAGAAAAATGAACTGATAGAAATACTGGACAAACTACGGGATGCACATTTCAACACCGTACTGTTTCAGACCCGTACGCGGGGCGATGTGCTGTACCAATCGGCCATCGAGCCATACAACTCCATTCTGACCGGACAGGTCGGAAAAGATCCCGGTTACGACCCGCTGGCCTTTGCCATCGAAGAATGCCACAAACGTGGTATGGAGTGCCATGCCTGGATGGTAACCATCCCTTTGGGAAACCGGAAACACGTTTCCGCCTTGGGCAAAGCCTCGGTTACCAAGAAAAGACCTGCCATCTGTGTGCCTTACAAACGGGAATACTTTCTGAATCCCGGTAATCCGCAAACCAAAGAATACCTGATGAGCCTGGTGCGCGAAGTGGTAGAACGATACGACGTAGACGGCGTGCACTTCGACTATCTGCGTTATCCGGAAAACGCCCCCAACTTCCCCGACAAGTACGACTTCCGCAAATACGGCAAGGGACGCACATTGGACCAATGGAGAAGAGACAACATCACGGAAATCGTGCGCTATATATATAAAGGTGTAAAACAACTGAAGCCTTGGGTCAAGGTGAGCACCTGTCCGGTCGGAAAGTACCGCGACACCTCGCGTTATTCCTCGCGCGGATGGAACGCCTTCCACACCGTCTATCAGGACGTACAAGGCTGGCTGGGAGAAGGCATACAGGATCAGGTGTATCCCATGATGTATTTCCGCGGCAACGGATTCTATCCCTTCGCACTCGACTGGAAAGAACAATCCAACGGACGACAAGTCATCCCCGGCTTGGGCATTTACTTTCTGGATCCCAGCGAAGGCAACTGGACTGTGGACGAAGTGGAACGACAGATTCACTTTGTGCGTACCCACAAGCTGGACGGAGAAGGACATTACCGGGTAAAATACCTGATGGACAACACACAGGAACTGTACGACATCCTGACTGAAAAGTATTACACAGCCCCTGCCCTGCAACCACCCATGACATGGATAGACAGCATACCGCCTACCGCCCCCACTGCACTGAAAGTGGAAAAGCTGAAAGAAGGCTACTGGAAACTAAGCTGGAAACCTGGCACCGACAATGATTCTCGTAATGCACCTACCTACGTGATTTATGCATCCGACACCTACCCTGTCGACACCAGCCGTCCCGAGAATATTGTAGCACAACGCATACAGGGCACAGAATTCATCTATGCCCCTATACTGCCCTGGACCGTGAAACGCTACTTTGCCGTCACCGCACTAGACCGCTGTGGCAACGAAAGCACAACGGCAGCCGAGTCTTACAGTTCTACCCGATGAACCTCGTCTACTCCGTCGATACTGCTAATGGATGCTATCACCTTCTGCAGCTCGCTGAACGAATGAACCGAAAAGTTGATAGTACAATCGGCAATCTCGTCAACAGTCTCCGTATTCAGACTAGAGATGGAAAGCTTCATGCCGTTAGTAATGCAATCCACCAGATCGATCAGTAAATGATAGCGGTCGACAGCACGTACATTGATACGCACGGGATAGAACACATCCTTATCTTCTGGAAAATCGACTGAGACAATGGAATCACCGTCCTGCGACGCTTGGCGGATAGCCAAAGCACAATCGCGCTTATGGATGGTTATCGTACCATCCAACTCTCTGAAACCTATCACTTCATTGCCCGGCAACGGATGGCAGCATAGGCAACGGTTCTTGGGAATAGACTTTATCTGACCCAAATAAGAACGCAAGAAGCTCTTGGCCTTATACGTCTGCACACAGTCGAGCCAGTCGGGACGAGGAGCAAATTCCGGATTAACCCCGACTTCCACACAGTCACCATGATGAAGTTCAGTCTTGACCGAGCACAGTTTACCATTCACCTTGGCATACTGGGCATGCGCCCCGATCGAATTGTGCAGTTCGAAAGCAAAGTCGAGCACCGTAGCCCGTTGTGGCAGATTGATAGGTTTACCCTGTGGAGTGAAAACTGTAATATCCTCGTTGTAAAGCGAACTTACCACACTGTCCATGAACCAGCCTTCGGCAGTCTGGCTGGCCGCATCCTTCAGCAAGGCACGGAACTTGGCAATCCAGTTGTCCCACGCCCCTTCCATCCGTTCAACGGCACACCCCAGCTTGGAGTTGAGTACCATACGTTCGGAAGAGATATGGATTTCTTCCCAAATGCCATGCTCGCTAAGCAGACGGATATGGAAACTCTGATAACCGTTCTCCTTGGGAGAGTCGATAAAGTTGACGATGCTGCCCGGTTTTTCCTTGAAACGGTCGGTCAGGATGGAATAGATGTGCAGACAGATGCGCTTTTCATCTTCTTCACGTTCGGCCGGATAAATCAACCGGACTACATGACGGTAATCCAAATGCTTGAAGTCACGCCCGGTAGACTGTATCTTCCGCCAGATGCTGTAAGGCATACGATAGCGCACTTCCGTACGCGCCTGAATGCCTTTGCGGCGCAACAACTCCAGCATTTCGCCGGTAAAGGCATCCAGACGCTGACGGTCTTCAGCCTTATCGGCTTCGATGGCTCGTTCCAGTTCCTGATACTCCAGCGGACAACGGTAGCGTAAACTTAGATTCTCCAGTTCGCGACGAATACCGTACAACCCCAGACGGTTGGCCAGCGGAGCATAGAAGTAATCGGTTTCGCCCGCTATCTTCATCTGCTTTTCAGGACGCATACTGTCCAGCGTACGCATGTTATGCAAGCGGTCGGCTAGTTTGATAAGGATGGCACGGATGTCGTAATGCAGCGAGTCGAGCATTTGCTTGAAGTTTTCCACCTGCTTGGAAGTTTCATACTGCATTTTTTTCTGTTTCGTCACGACTCTGACCAAGTAGGCGACATCGGGACCAAAACGTGCCTTTATATCATCGAGTGTAAACGACGTATCTTCGGCCACGTCGTGCAGAAACGCAGCAATCACCGGATTAGGCCCCAGTTGCAATTCTTCGGCCACAATCCGTGCCACTGCTACCGGATGTATAATATAGGGTGCACCACTTTTACGTTTCTGTCCGGCATGAGCCTCTCGGGCAAACTCGAACGCTTCCCTAATGCGTATACGATCTTCGGCCGACACGTTACGCCGGTCCATTACGGACAAAATGCTTTCCAACTGTCCGTTGATTAATTTATCATAGTCTTCCATGGATAATGTTTTTCAGTAGTCAGGAAAATTCCGGCTGCATTATGCAAAAATAATAAAAAGGAAGAATATATAAAACGATAAGGACATTTTTTGAACATTACAGATAGCAAAACTGTTACTCAGCAACTTTAACGTAAGCCCGATAACGGCTTTCCGAACCGACTGGCACCAATGGTAAATAACCCGACAAAAGTTTACCATCGCGTATCACAGCCTGCGACTCCCGCTTGTCAGCCTCGTGCGCACGGTGCAGACTGGCAGGATCGGAGAAATATTCCACGCGAAAACATCCATTAGCAGAGGGTAACATAAAACGGTCGAAGAAGAGACGGGCCACCACTCCCATGTTCATACGCAGGTTTACCTCCACACAAGGAAAAACACGATATTCACCATTCTCCTCATCCCCCACCCTGCAAATCATCATATCTACTCCCAAGAAGCCTTTGTATGCCCAACCATAACAACTGGTAAGTTCTTGCTGTAGACAGATACATATCTGCTGCCAGGCCGCCAAAGGAAGAAAATGCAGAATCTGTTGTTCGATTGCCTCATTGGACAACAGCCTATTACCCGAATAAGCACCTCGTTCATCTGTATCAAACAGTGAATAACCAATGAAATCCACATTTCCCTGCCCGTCGGACTGATATTCCAATGCAAAGTCCAATACCTTATTATATATAGGAAATCCTGTCAGAAATCCCTGCTCACGGATAATGCGCGCACACCGGCTGGACATCAACTCCGTAAAGCCACTACGACACCACAGCAATCCCTTTCCACTGCCCGACCAGGGAGTCTTGAACACACAACTACCCAGCCTGCGGGCGTAATCGCTACACGCCTGTACATCCAACAGAACCACACCACTACCACAACAAAAAGGCAATCCTGCCAAGGCTTGCAGAATACGCAATCCTACATCGCGTCCCGCTAAAGCCCGCAACCGGTTCAGACTTTCCACCGTCGGCAATGCGTCTTCGCACACTCCAGCTTTCAGTAAAGAACGGCGCAAAGAAACATTCCATCCCCAGGGATATAAGCTTGCAGGTGAAACTTCCGGCAACTGATTCCATACTACCGGCCTCACATCCAACGGGAAATATTGTCGCATCTGCCCGGCAAAATCATATTCTGCCTCTTCCGACATCAGCACACCGCTTCCCGGTGCGGCATACCACAAAGGTAACCAAGCCAAATCCGCAGTCATACGACGTACGGAAGCCGGAGCAATGTAATGTCCGCCGTTGTCTGCAAGCGCCATGTCGGCATCGGGATTGAAAAGATAGAGTTCCATATACACCTGTTTCTGCTGTTTCCGGGAGGAAAGATAAGAATTAATTTCCAATATTTTGCTATCTCCACTTTGCAAATCTATAAAAAAGCTATATCTTTGTCGCCTGATAAATATGGAATATAAAGCATGGAAGCATTTTATCGTACGCACGCTTATCTGGTAGAACATACCAACGCCCCTGTCCGCCGCGACCTGATGGACGAGATCGACTGGAACGACCGTCTCATCGGCATCAAAGGCACACGTGGCGTAGGCAAAACAACTTTCCTGCTGCAATATGCCAAAGAAAAATTCGGCACCGACCGTTCCTGCCTGTTCATCAACATGAACAACTTCTACTTCTCGGGACATAGCTTGGTCGATTTTGCCTACGAGTTTCAACGCCGTGGGGGAAAAGTGCTGTTGATTGACCAGGTGTTCAAACACCCCGACTGGAGTCAGGAACTGCGAATGTGCTACGACCGCTTCCCCAACCTGAAAATAGTATTTACCGGTTCGTCGGTCATGCGACTGAAAGAAGAGAACCTTGAACTGCGCGATGTGGTAAAAAGCTACAACCTGCGCGGATTCTCCTTCCGCGAATTCCTGAACCTGCAGACAGGAATGAAATTCCATGCTTATACGCTGGAGGAAATCCTGAGCAGCCACGAACAGATAGCCAAAGGCATCTTATCGAAAGTACGCCCGCTGGATTATTTTCAGGACTATATCCACCACGGATTCTACCCTTTCTTCCTTGAAAAACGCAACTTCTCGGAGAATCTGTTGAAGACCATGAACATGATGGTGGAAGTAGACATCCTGCTTATCAAACAAATCGAGCTGAAATATCTTTCTAAAATAAAAAAATTATTATATTTGCTGGCTGTAGACGGGCCGAAAGCTCCGAACGTCAGCCAACTGGCAAACGACATACAGACATCGCGTGCCACGGTGATGAATTACATCAAATATCTGGCAGATGCACGCCTTATCAACATGGTCTATCCGAAAGGAGAAGAATTCCCCAAAAAACCATCGAAGATAATGATGCACAACCCCAACCTGATGTACTCCATCTATCCGGTGAAAGTAGAAGAACAGGACGTTCTCGACACCTTCTTTGTAAACACCATGTGGAAAGACCACAAGGTGAACAAAGGCGATAAGAACGTCTCGTTTATGGTAGACGAGGTCATGCCGTTCAAGATATGCCCGGAAGGTATGAAGATTAAGAACAACCCCGGTATCACCTACGCCCTGCACAAAGCAGAGATAGGACGTAATAACCAGATACCGCTTTGGCTATTCGGATTTTTATACTAAAGAAGCATATAGCCCAGAAAAACAAATACTTCCAAACAGAAGAAAAACGATTTTTTACTTTATAAAATTCATTTAGTTATGACTAAACAGAAAAAATTCATCACTTGTGATGGTAACGAAGCCGCTGCACACATCTCGTACATGTTCTCCGAGGTAGCAGCCATCTACCCCATCACCCCGTCATCTACGATGGCTGAACACGTAGACGAATGGGCTGCCGCAGGTCGTAAAAACATCTTCGGCGAAACAGTATTGGTACAGGAAATGCAGTCGGAAGCCGGTGCTGCCGGTGCCGTACACGGCTCACTGCAGGCAGGTGCGCTGACTACCACCTACACTGCTTCTCAGGGTCTGTTGCTGATGATCCCCAATATGTACAAGATTGCCGGTGAAAACTTGCCCTGCGTATTCCACGTATCTGCACGTACACTGGCCAGCCACGCTCTGTGTATCTTCGGCGACCATCAGGATGTAATGTCTTGCCGCCAGACAGGATTCGCCATGCTGGCTGAAGGTTCTGTACAGGAAGTGATGGACCTCGCCGGTGTTGCTCACCTGTCTACACTGAAGGCACGCGTTCCGTTCATCAACTTCTTCGACGGTTTCCGTACATCACACGAAATCCAGAAGATCGAGAAGCTGGACAACGAAGACCTCGCTCCGCTGATCGATCAGGAAGCTTTGGCTGAATTCCGTAGCCGCGCTATGAATCCTATGACTCCGGTAGCACGTGGTATGGCTGAAAACCCCGACCACTTCTTCCAACACCGTGAATCATGCAACAGCTTCTATGATGCTGTTCCCGCTATCGTAGAAGACTACATGAAGAAGATCAGCGAAATCACTGGCCGCAACTACGGTCTGTTCGACTACTACGGTGATCCAGAGGCAGAACGCGTTATCATCGCTATGGGTTCGGTAACCGAAGCTATCCGCGAAGTAATCGACTATCTGCGCGCCAAAGGCGAGAAAGTAGGTTTGGTAGCTGTTCACCTCTACCGTCCGTTCTCTGCCAAGCACTTCCTGGCTGCTGTGCCTAAGACTGCTAAGCGCATTGCCGTACTCGACCGTACAAAGGAACCGGGTGCCAACGGCGAACCGCTTTATATGGATGTTAAAGACTGCTTCTACGGACAGGAAAATGCTCCGCTTATCGTTGGCGGACGTTACGGTCTGGGTTCGAAAGATACCACTCCGGCACAAATCTTTGCCGTTTACGACAACCTGTCATTGCCGACTCCGAAGAACCACTTCACTATCGGTATCGTAGACGACGTTACCTTCACTTCTCTGCCTCAGGAAGCTGAAATCGCAGTAGGTGGCGAAGGCATGTTCGAAGCTAAGTTCTACGGTCTGGGTGCCGACGGTACAGTAGGTGCCAACAAGAACTCAGTGAAGATTATCGGTGACAATACCGACAAGCACTGTCAGGCATACTTCTCTTACGACTCTAAGAAGTCAGGCGGTTTCACTTGCTCTCACCTGCGTTTCGGTGACACTCCTATCCGCTCTACTTACTTGGTTAATACACCTAACTTCGTAGCTTGCCACGTACAGGCTTACCTGCACATGTATGACGTAACCCGCGGTCTGCGCAAGAACGGTTCGTTCCTGCTCAACACCATCTGGGAAGGCGAAGAACTGGCAAAGAACCTGCCGAACAAGGTGAAGAAATATTTCGCACAGAACAACATCACCGTTTACTACATCAACGCAACTCAGATTGCACAGGAAATCGGTTTGGGCAACCGTACCAACACTATCCTGCAGTCTGCATTCTTCCGCATCACAGGCGTTATCCCCGTTGACCTGGCTGTAGAACAAATGAAGAAGTTCATCGTGAAGTCTTATGGCAAGAAGGGTGAAGACGTTGTGAACAAGAACTATGCTGCCGTTGACCGTGGTGGCGAATACAAGCAGCTGACTATCGATCCGGCATGGGCTAACCTGGCCGACGACGAAAAGGCTGCCAACAACGATCCTGCTTTCATCAACGAAGTAGTTCGTCCTATCAATGCTCAGGACGGCGACTTGCTGCCGGTATCTGCATTCAAGGGTATCGAAGACGGTACTTGGGAACAAGGTACTGCCAAGTACGAAAAACGCGGTGTTGCCGCATTCGTTCCTGCATGGAATGCCGAAAACTGTATCCAGTGTAACAAGTGTGCTTACGTTTGTCCTCACGCTGCCATCCGTCCGTTCATCCTCGATGCTGAAGAGCAGAAGGGTGCTAACTTCACTCAGCTGAAAGCTGTTGGTAAGGTATTCGACGGCATGACATTCCGCATGCAGGTTGACGTACTCGACTGTCTGGGTTGCGGTAACTGTGTTGACGTATGTCCGGGCAATCCGAAGAAGGGTGGCAAAGCCTTGTCAATGGTTCACCTGGAAAGCCAGATGGCCGAAGCCGACAACTGGACTTACTGCGTAGAAAACGTGAAGACCAAACAACACCTGGTAGACATCAAGGCCAACGTGAAGAACTCTCAGTTCGCTACTCCGTTGTTCGAGTTCTCAGGCGCTTGCTCGGGTTGCGGCGAAACTCCGTACGTGAAACTGATTTCTCAGCTCTTCGGCGACCGCGAAATGGTAGCCAACGCTACAGGATGTTCTTCTATCTACTCTGGTTCTGTTCCTTCTACTCCTTACACCAAGAACGAGAAGGGTCACGGTCCGGCATGGGCTAACTCTCTGTTCGAAGACTTCTGCGAATTCGGTCTGGGTATGGAACTGGCCAACGAAAAGATGCGTGCCCGCATTGCCAAACTGATGCAGGAAGGCATCGAAAACGAAGCTACTCCGGCTGAGTACAAAGCTATCTTCCAGGAATGGTTGGACAACGCTTTGGATGCTGACAAGACGAAAGACATCTACGAACGCATCGTTCCGATGTTGGAAGCTGCTAAAGACAAGTGTCCGGTTTGCGCAGGTATCTACAACCTGAAACAATACATCGTAAAACGCAGCCAGTGGATTATCGGTGGCGACGGTGCTTCTTACGATATCGGTTACGGTGGTCTCGACCACGTTATCGCCAGCGGTAAGGACGTTAACATCCTCGTACTCGATACAGAGGTTTACTCTAACACGGGTGGTCAGTCTTCTAAGGCTACTCCGGTAGGTGCTATCGCTAAGTTTGCTGCTGCCGGTAAGCGCGTACGTAAGAAAGACCTCGGTCTGATGGCTACTACTTACGGTTACGTTTACGTAGCACAGATCGCTATGGGTGCCGATCAGGCTCAGACTCTGAAGGCTCTGCGCGAAGCTGAAGCATATCCCGGTCCGTCACTCATCATCGCTTACGCTCCGTGTATCAACCACGGTCTGAAGGCTGGTATGGGTAAGAGCCAGGCTGAGGAAGAAAAAGCTGTTAAGTGTGGTTACTGGCACTTGTGGCGTTACAACCCGGCTTTGGAAGCTGAAGGCAAGAATCCGTTCACACTGGATAGCAAAGAGCCCGAATGGGAAGGCTTCAAAGACTTCCTGAAGGGTGAGGTTCGTTACGCATCTGTAATGAAGCAATATCCTGCAGAAGCTGAACAACTCTTCCAGGCTGCCGAGGACAACGCTAAGTGGCGTTACAACAGCTACAAGCGTCTGGCCCGCGAAAACTGGGGAACAGAAGTTGCTGAATAAGCCAAATGCTCAGAAAAAGAAAGAAGGGGACCATGCTCCCACTTCTTTCTGATACCATAAACAATCCCCTGTAAGGCACAAAACCTTGCAGGGGATTGTTGTATATTGAAGAAACCACAATGCCAGCTTATGCATCATCAGTGCACCAGTTATTGCACTGCGAGTGCACTACCTACTGCATTGACAGTGCAGTGACTATTGCACTATGAGTGCAATAACTGGTGCACTTTTTTTTCTCTATTTCCGCCTTTTCTTTTCCTGATTTAACTTAGCGCTTTTTGTTTTATCAACTATATCAGCAGACAGTTTCCGGAAGCTGCACCTTGTTTTTTCCTGATTTACATGCCCGCTTCCTGGACAAAATTATTATTTCGGTATTCGGAAGGCGTAACACCCAAATGCTTTTTCACATACTGAGCAAAAAAAGATACATTGGAAAACTCAAAATCTGCTGCTATTTCCTTGATACTTTTGCTGGAAAATTTCAATTCCTGTATAATATGCTCTATAGCATTATCATGAATTAATGTCAAGGCATTCTTTCCACTCACACGTTTGATAATACGCGACAAGTATTTGGGAGAATAACAGAATTGATTGGCATAATACTCCAAAGTCCGGTGTCTGCCACTATCGGCAGCCAAAGCCTCCATAAAGCGCTTGAATATAAAGTCCGGCTGATTGACACGTCTGTCGCCTTTCTCTTCCAGACACAACATTTTCCGACTGACAGCAGCTATCAGTTCTGTAAAAAACGCAGACGACAAATATAACAGAATATCTTTCTGAAACGGATCAGTGCTCAAAGCAGTCTTTTTCTCAATCAGTTCCAAATATCTGGAAAACAAATTCTTTTCGTCCTCATTAAAATGCTTGACCGGATTCCGATGCAAATAATGGAAGGACTTCCATGTATACTTCTGGGTTTGTGTAAGTCTTTGTATGAAACGGCCAGAAAAACAAATAATCTTCACCCGGCAATTCGAAGATATCATCACCTCACTCATCACCATATTCGAGAGACTGACCAACAGATCATCAGCCTTTAACCGGCATGTTATATTGTTCAACTCCAACCTTATCTCCCCTTCTATGCAATACAACATCATAAACACTTTTAGCTTAACAGTTTTATCCCCCTGCATGATATCATCCAAATTATCGGTCATAAAGAGATAATCATCTACACAACCTCCATGCTCGTTATACAATTTAAGTGCTTTAATGTCGATATACTTAATATTTTCTTCCATCTATTTTTTCGGCAAAGATGGAAAATTCTGTCATATATCCAATATTTCATTTTCCACCAGATATATTCTATTTTCCATATTTGTTTCTTTTTAAGCTATATAAGTAGAAAATACAATATATCTGCAAGAAAATTCGTTGTCACTTATAAAATGCAAGAAAGTACTTTTGCGCAAATTTTTAAAAAGAGTAATATGACAACAAAAAACTTTCAAAACCGAATACGGCTTGTTGCTTTAGTCAGCAGTATGGGTATCTTCGCTGCTTGCCATTCGGAACAACAGAAACAATCTCAACAGGAATATAGTATCACCACCATCAGCACCAATGCTGAAAAAGAGATAACAACCTCTTATTCCGCCTCTATCGAAGGTATGCAAGATATCGATATTTATCCGCAAGTATCAGGATACATTGAGAAACTGAATGTGGCCGAAGGCGATATTGTACACAAGGGACAAGTGCTGTTTGTCATCGACCAAGTGCCCTACAAAGCAGCTTTGCAAACAGCTATAGCTAATGTAGAAGTGGCAAAAGCCAGCCTGGCCACCGCAGAACTTACCTACAAAAGCAGTCAAAAGCTGCACGAACAGAAAGTGGTTTCCGACTTCAACCTGCAAACCAACAAAAACGCTTACCTGACTGCCAAAGCACAGCTGGCACAGGCCGAGGCACAGGAAGTGAATGCCCGAAACAACCTTTCGTACACCGAAGTAAAAAGTCCAAGCAACGGTGTAGTAGGCATGCTACCCTATCGGGTAGGTACACTGGTCAGTTCGAGTATGCCCCAGCCACTGACTACTGTGTCCGACAATTCAAACATGTACGTCTACTTTTCCATGACCGAAAACCAGCTGCTGTCACTGGCCCGACAATACGGCACCATCGAAAATGCCCTGCAAAAGATGCCTGCCATACAATTACAGCTGAATGACGGTTCGCTCTACGAAGAAAGCGGAAAAATCGAATCAATCAGCGGAGTCATCGACAAGTCTACCGGCACTGTAGGCGTACGCGCTGTATTTCCCAATCCAGAACGTCTGCTGCACAGTGGAGCATCAGGCAACATTCTCATTCCCAGCACTTATACCAACTGCATTGTCATTCCTCAAGGAGCAACCGTACAATTGCAGGACCAGCTGTTAGTCTACAAAATAGTAGATGGAAAAGCGGTATCAACCCTCATCAAAGTAGCCCCGGTAAACGATGGAAAAGAATACATAGTAGTGGAAGGACTGAAATCAGGCGATGAAATCATTGCCAGCGGAGCAGGTATGATCCGCGAAGGAACCCAAGTAAAATAACAGACGCTTATGAAAGGAAACATATTCATCAAACGGCCGGTTATGGCCATGTCTATATCCATTCTGATACTTATTGTCGGATTTATAGCACTCTATACCCTACCGGTAGAACAATATCCGGACATTGCCCCACCTACAGTCAAGGTAGATGCTACCTACACGGGAGCGGATGCCGATGCTGTGATGAACAGTGTCATCATGCCACTGGAAGAAAGCATCAACGGTGTAGAAAACATGATATACATCACCTCCACAGCCACCAATGCCGGTACAGCCGAAATTTTGGTTTATTTCAAACAGGGAACCGATCCTGATATGGCAGCCGTTAACGTGCAGAACCGCGTATCCGAAGCACAAGGCCTGCTACCTGCCGAAGTAACGGCCATCGGTGTAAGCACCATGAAACGACAGAACAGTTACCTGCAAATCAACAGCCTCATCAGTCCGGACGGACGCTACGACGAGAACTTTCTGTCCAACTATCTGGATATTAACGTCATCCCTCAGATCAAACGTATTCAGGGAGTAGGCGATGTGCAACTGTTGGGCAATACGTACAGCCTCCGTATCTGGATGAAGCCCGAGAAAATGGCACAATACGGTCTGGTACCTTCTGACATTACAGCCGTACTGGGCGAACAGAACATCGAAGCGCCCACTGGCTCGTTAGGCGAAAACTCCGACCATGTATTCCAATACACCATGAAATACAAAGGAAGGCTGAAAGAAGTGGAAGAGTTCGAAAATATGGTGATACGTTCGCAAGCTGACGGATCGGTACTCCGCGTGAAAGACATTGCCGAGGTAGAGTTGGGACGTGAATCATACGGCTTTCATGGCGAAGCCGACGGACTGCCAGGAGTCATGTTTATGGTCTATCAGGTTGCCGGTGCCAATGCTACAGCCGTAAATGAAGAAATCAGCAAGCTGCTGAATGAACTGGCTGAAGATTTGCCCGAAGGTATGCACTTCCTCTCCATGATGAGTGTCAACGATTTCCTTTTCGCATCTATCGACAATGTGGTCGAGACACTGATTGTTGCCATACTGCTGGTTATCCTCGTGGTATATTTCTTCCTGCACGACTTCAAGAGCACACTTATTCCTTCGATTTCCATCATTGTCTCGCTGATAGGAACATTTGCTTTCCTGTCTGTCGCAGGATTCAGTATCAATATCCTGACTCTGTTCGCCTTAGTATTGGCTATTGGTACGGTAGTAGACGATGCCATCGTTGTAGTAGAAGCTGTGCAGGCAAAGTTTGACGTCGGTTACCGTTCTCCTTATCTGGCTACCAAAGATGCCATGAACGATGTAACCATGGCTGTCATTTCGTGTACATGCGTCTTTATGGCCGTATTCATCCCTGTCAAATTTATGGGAGGTACTTCAGGTGTGTTCTACACTCAGTTTGGTGTGACCATGGCTGTAGCAGTCGGCATCTCCTGTCTGAACGCCCTGACACTCTGTCCGGCCTTATGTGCGATGATGATGAAACCTGCAGACGGACAGAAAAGCGCACGAAGCCTCAACGGACGGGTACGGGCAGTCTACAACGCATCCTACAATGCCATGTTGGGCAAGTACAAAAAAGGACTGATGTTCTTCTTCCGCCACCGCTGGATGGTATGGTCTTCATTGGGCATTTCCTGTGTATTGCTGGTTTATCTGATGGCAACCACCAAGACCGGTCTCGTACCCCAAGAAGACCAGGGAACCATGATGATCAATATCAGCGCATCACCCGGTAATTCATTGGTCGAAACCAATAAAGTCATGGACAAAGTAGAAAAAATACTGAAGGCTACTCCTGAAATCCAGCACTACTCACGCACCACAGGTTTCGGTTTGATTTCCGGCCAGGGCACTTCGTATGGTACAGTCATTATCCGTCTGTACCACTGGGATGAACGAAAAGGCAAAGAACACACTGTAGATGCTGTAATGAAACGGCTGAATGCCCAGTTCAGCGCCATCAAAGAAGCACAAGTATTCTGTTTCCAGCCTGCCATGATTCCCGGCTATGGTACAGGTAACTCCATCGAACTCTATATGGAAGACAAAACCGGCGGTGAGATGGAACCTTTCTACAAATCAGTCATGCAATATATCGGTGCACTGAATCAAAGACCGGAAATAGCCATGGCCTACACTTCGTATGCCATGAATTTTCCCCAGGTAGCCGTCGATGTAGATGCCGCCAAATGCAAACGTGCCGGCATCAGTCCAAACGACGTACTCAATGCGATGGGAGCCTACTGTGGTGGTTCGTATGTTTCCAATTACAACAAATTCGGAAAAGTATATCGTGTAATGATTCAGGCCTCGCCGCAAAACCGTCTTGACCAACATGCATTAGACAACATGTTCGTACGCAATGGCAGCGAAATGGCTCCTATCAGTCAGTTTGTCACACTGCGTACCGTACTTGGTGCAGAAATAGCCAAACGTTTCAACCTTTACAATACAATCAATGTAAATGTCAATGTAGCCGAAGGCTATTCTACGGGTGAAGCCCAACAAGCCATCCGTGAAGTGGCAGAACAGATATTGCCTTCAGGATATGGTTACGAATATGGCGGTATGGCCCGTGAGGAAGCCAACAGCGGTGGAGCACAGACTATTTTTATCTACACCCTCTGTACCGTTCTCATCTACCTCATCCTGACATGTCTTTACGAAAGTTTTCTCGTACCACTGGCTGTCATACTGTCCGTTCCTTTTGGCTTGATGGGAAGCTTCCTTTTTGCCCGCATTGCAGGACTTGAAAACAACATCTACTTGCAAACAGGAGCCATCATGCTGATCGGACTTTTAGCCAAAACAGCCATTCTGATTACAGAATATGCGTTGGAACGCCGACGTACAGGCATGGGAATCATTTCTTCAGCCTACTCGGCAGCACAAGCACGTTTCCGCCCGATCCTTATGACTGTTCTTACCATGATTTTCGGAATGCTTCCACTGATGTTCTCGACCGGTGCCGGAGCTAACGGAAACAGTTCGCTGGGTACAGGTGTTGTGGGCGGTATGCTCATCGGAACCATAGCACTGCTCTTCGTGGTCCCCGTTTTCTTTATCGTCTTCGAATATTTGCAGGAAAAACTGCGTGGCCCGATGCATAAAGAACCCGATGCACAAATCATCTACGAGAAAGAAAAGACACTGATAGAAAAAAGTGCCTTCAATACAGAAAAGTAAACTGAGATTATTATGAACATACAACAGAAAATCCTTATAGCAATCGCACCACTCTTCTTGAGTGGTTGCGGTATATACACCAAATACGAACCGCAAGCATCTGTCCCCGAAGGCCTGTACGGAGAAGAAGCTACAGACTTGTCTGCCGATACGGCCAGTATAGCCAACATTGACTGGCACGATTTCTTCAGCGACCCTCACCTGCAGGAACTCATCGAAAGGGGACTGAAACAGAATACCGACGTACTGACCGCCGGACTGCGTATCGAAGAGGCAAAGGCATCGTTGCTCTCTGCCAAACTTGCCTTTTTGCCCTCCTTTGCACTTGGGCCTCAAGGAAGTCTGAGTGCAGTGGAAAGCCAGGTTTCGCGCACCTATACCCTGCCTGTTACGGCAAGCTGGGAGCTGGACATTTTCGGCAAACTGCGAAATGCAAAGAAACAGGCTCAGGCAGCCTATGCCCAAAGCGAAGACTACAGACAAGCCGTCTACTCCAACCTGATAGCCAACATAGCCAATACTTATTACACATTGTTAATGCTCGACGAGCAATTGGAAATCTCCCGCCAGACAGCCCGGAGCTGGGAAGAAACCGTATCGTCCACACAAGCATTGATGGAGGCCGGACTGGCCGATGAAACAGCCGTTTCACAAATGCAGGCCACCCACCTTGAGGTCAAGAACTCGGTTATCGACCTGGAAGAACAAATCAGCCAGGTAGAAAACAGTCTCTCACTGCTTTTAGCCGAGACTCCCCAAAGCTACCGGCGTGGCAAGCTGTCCGAACAACAGTTTACGGCAAAGCTAAGTACCGGTATCCCCTTGCAAATGCTGTCACAACGTCCCGACGTACGTATGGCCGAACGGCAGTTGGAACAGGCTTTCTATGTTACCAATCAAGCCAATGCTGCTTTTTATCCATCCATTACGCTTAGTGGAAGCGCAGGATGGACCAATTCCATTGGCGGACTGATAACCAATCCCGGCAAGTTCATTGCTTCTGCCTTAGCTTCGCTCACCCAGCCATTGTTCAACCGGGGAAGTCTGATAGCCAAACGCCGGATAGCCAAGGCACAACAGGAAGAAGCTCTGCTGGCCTTCAGGCAACAGTTGCTTAACGCAGGAACCGAAGTAAATGACGCTCTTGTCTCTTACCAGACCAGCAAACGGAAGAAAGACAACTACCGGCAACAAATCGATGCATTGGAACGCGCCTATAACGGCACTTCCCTATTGATGGAAAACGGTAATACGACTTACCTAGAAGTGCTCACTGCACGTCAAAGCCTGCTGTCAGCCCAGTTATCACAAACCGCCAACCGGTTTAAAGAAATTCAAAGTCTTATCAACCTCTACTAGGCCTTAGGTGGAGGACAGATACGATAATGCCCTCGGCAAAACTACTCAGCCCATTCCCCGACCAGTTTCCGGCATCTCTCTTCATGCTCTTTGTCTATATCACTCAATAAAAGCAGGGAACCGCGTCGGGGGATTTTCTATTCCTTGATTTCATTCTACAGACAGGAAATAAAAAACTGATTCATAGACTCTTCTGTACTCCAATTCTTCACAACGGGAAACAACATCTCCACTACCAGCCTGCCATCAAGTTCTTGCTGCTTCCCAAAGAAAATAGTCAAACATTTGACTATTTACCAGAGATATACTACCTTTGCGCCCTCCAAAGAATGAGTTTTATGACATCAAGAGATTGTATTCTGCAACTGATACGGACACGTATGGCCTCGCGACAGGCTATGCAAAAGCTGTTGAAACAAAGTGGCGCGGGTATCACTTTCGAAATGCTGCAAATAATGAGTTGTTTGTGGAGCGAACAAGGCATCAGCCAGCAGACACTGGCCGTCCGCACGGCCAAAGACAAGGCCTGCCTGACCAACCTGATGCTGAATCTGGAACGCAAGGGATACGTATGCCGGCACGAAGATCCGAAAGACCGCCGTAACAAGCTTGTATATCTCACCGAAAAAGGTGAAGAATTCCACCAATGGATTGCCCCCGTACTGACGGCTTACTATGAACGGCTGGAACAGATACTCGGAACCGAGAAACTCAAACAGACCGATGAATTATTAAAAGAGTTGCAACATGCCATTGAAACGTATTAAACTGTTTGCCGCAATCGGATGCCTGCTACTTGTGCCCGCCTGTACCTTTGCCCAAGCTACGAACGATACGCTCTATCTGAACGTCGACCAACTGTTCGAACAGGCTACCCGCCAGCATCTCCAACTGGTCGCTGACCGTCTGAAAGAACAAATGGCCGAAGAACGGACACGGACTGCACGCTCTGCCCGCCTGCCCGAAATCAGCATCGGACTACGTGGAGGCTTTTTAGGACAGCCTGTCGTATGGAAAAACGGACTGAGCCATCCTACACATCCCGAATCGCCCGACTGGCAGCAAAATTATGCCATAGACTTCAGCCAACCTATCTATCAAGGCGGCAAAATAAAATATGGCATCCGACAGGCCGATCTTCAGCAAGAGATAGCCAGACTGCAAACAGCTACCGACCAAGCGGACATCAAGCTGGCTATGCTACAACAATACCTCAGCCTGTTCAGCCTGTACAAACAACACATCGTACTGTGCCGCAACATTGAAGAATCGGAACGGAGACTGAAAGACATCAGACGCATGAAGGACGAAGGCATCATTACAAACAATGATGTGCTGCGTAGCGAAATGCAACTAACCGACGACCGCCTGGCCGTAACAGAGACGGAGAATGACATCCGGATTGTATCGCAACAGCTGGACATCCTGTTGGGACTGGACGAACACTTGCTCCTGCTCCCCGACACGGCATTGCTCAGCCGCGAATGCAATACAGGTCTGTATGCCGACTACATAGAACAGGCCGAACAGACTGATCCCTCCATGCTTCTGTTGCGCAAGCAAACCGAACTGGCAGAAAACAGCATCAGGCTGACACGTGCCGAACAGTTGCCCCAAGTGTCACTGACTGCATCGAACACGCTGGCCCGACCCGTATCGCGTACGCTGGCCGACATGTACAACAACAGTTGGAACATCGGGCTTTCGTTTTCATATCCTCTGTCGGCACTCTATCGCAACAAGCATAAATTGAAAGAGGCCCAACAGAATGTATTGCTGATGCGCAATGCCGAACAGCAGAAAGCCCAAAGCATACGCATGACCATACAAAAAGCACTGCTGAAGCATCGCGAAGCAACCGAACGCGTGGAAGCCCTGAAGCTCTCGGTGCGGCAAGCCGAAGAAAACTACCGCATCATGCGAAACCGCTATATGAACCAGCTGGCCATTCTAACCGACTTGCTCGATGCCGACAACCTGCGCCTGAACGCAGAACTGCAACTCACAACAGCACGTACACAAGTCGTATACACCTATTACGAACTGCAACGTGCAGTGGGAGCATTATAGTTACCGAGCTATCGGGAACATACAGACCGAAACATCCATTACCTAATTTCATTAACCAATCCATAACCACCATGTCTGTACTACAAGCCAAATATAGAAGATTGAAACGCCAAAAGCGGCGCAACATCATCCTTAATATTATATGTATCCTCATAGCCGGTTCCGGACTGACCTGGACCGCCAACTATTTCTGGAGATACATCAATTACGAAATAACCAACGACGCCTTTGTCGATCAGTATATCGCACCCATAAATATCCGGGTAGGCGGCTACATTCAGGAAGTACGCTTCACCGAACACCAGTTTGTACACAAAGGCGATACACTTGTCGTACTCGACAACCGCGAATACCTGATTCGCCAAAAAGAAGCACAGGCCTCCCTGCTCGATGCGCAAGGTTCACGCGACGTACTGGCCTCGGGCATTCGAACCTCGCACACACATATCGCCGAGCAGGATGCCAATCTGGCCGAAGCGCAAGCCAAACTGTGGCAAGCCGAGCAAGATTATCACCGCTACGAACGTCTGTTAGAGGAAGAATCCGTCCCCGCACAACAGTTCGACCAGGCTAAAGCCAACTACGACGCTGCCCGTGCCCGCTACAATGCCCTCTTACGTCAGAAAGAAGCAGCCAATTCGCAATACGACGAAGCCAACAAGAAGCATGTAAATGCTGAAGCGGGAATCCTGCGTGCCGAAGCAGCCCTCGACCTGGCCAATCTGAACCTTTCATACACGGTAGTAACCGCGCCCTACGACGGCTATATGGGACGACGCACACTGGAGCCGGGCCAGTACGTCAGTGCCGGACAAACACTTTCGTACATCGTACGTCAGTCGGACAAATGGATTACTGCCAACTATCGTGAAACCCAGATTGCCAACATCTACATAGGACAACCCGTACGCATCAAAGTAGACGGCCTGCCCAATCGCATTCTTCACGGACATGTAACAGCCATCTCCGAAGCAACCGGTTCGAAGTACTCGCTCGTACCTACCGACAATTCCGCCGGAAACTTTGTCAAAGTGCAGCAGCGCATCCCCGTACGCATCGACCTGGACGATGTGGACGAAAAAAGCATGAGCCTGCTCCGGGCAGGCATGATGGTAGAAACCGAAGCCTTACGAAAGAAATGAAAACAGCACGCGAACTTGACATTCCTGCCCGGAAATGGGTGCCCGACCGTCTGTCAGTAGCCACCGTCTTTCTGATCATGCTGCCCATCGCCATGCTGAACGGCACGTATACCGGCAGTATGGTAGAAGTATCGAACACGCTGGGCGTCTACACCGAAGACATCACCATCGGCTACTATGCTGCATCGGCAGGCATGGCCATAGCCTACCCCATCGTACCCAAAATTCTGGGAGCATTGTCTGGCAAATCGCTGCTCCTCATCGACCTTACACTCCAATTCTTTCTCAGCTGGTTCTGTGCCCGTCAGGCCAACATCGAATTGCTGATAGCCGCCAGCTTCATCATCGGATTTCTGAAAGGCTTCCTCATGCTTTGGATTATCCGGCGCATCAAGTTCATCTTCAGCCCGAAAGACATCCGAAGCGAATTCTATGCCTACTTCTATCCACTGGTATTCGGTGGCGGGCAACTTTCGATGGTCATCACGGCCCTGCTGGCCTATCATTACGACTGGAAATACATGTACTACTTCATGATGTTGCTTCTGCTGGTGGCCATCCTGGCTGTCATTCTGTTCTTCCGTCAGGACCGTCCTTCGCGCCCTATTCCCTGGAAAGAACTGCATCCGCGCGAGATGCTCATCATCTCTACCGGCCTTCTGATGCTTATCTACGTCATCACTTACGGCAAGACGCTCGACTGGATGGCCTCTACCCGCATCTGTATCTATATTGTAATCGCTCCGCTGCTGATAGCCCTCTTTCTTTGGGAACAGTTCCATTCCTCACATCCGTTTGTCAGCCTGAAGCCATTGTTTCAGTGGAAAGCCATTGTAGGATATTTCTATATGATGATGGTCATGTTCTTCAGTACTTCCACAAGTCTGATCACCAGCTACCTGACAACCATTCTGCGTGTTGACACCACTCACACCTATACCCTCTACATCTGGCTGTTGCCGGGCTATATGTTAGGAGCTTTCATCTGTTTCTGGTGGTTCAGGTGGCAACGGTGGCGGTTTCGTTTTCTCATAGCCGGTGGCATGACCTGTTTTGCTCTGTTTTTCGGGATGCTTTATTTCGGTATCTCGCCCGACAGTACCTACGAGATGCTTTACCTGCCGATGTTTCTTCGCGGATTGGGTATGCTGACACTTATCATAGCCTTCGCCCTGTTTGCTGTCGAGGACATGCCACCGAAACTTCTGTTGTCGAATGCTTTTTTCCTCATTTTTTTCCGCTCGGTGCTGACGCCGGTCGCCGCATCTGCCTTTTACAGCAACATGCTCTACCACCTGCAACAGAAATATATGGTAGAGCTGTCCGAGTCGCTCACAGCCACTGATCCGTTGGCAGCCGCCCGGTGGCAATCTACATTAAGCAGCAGTCTGGCACAAGGGCATGGCATAGACGAAGCTATGCAGCTGGCTACAAATACCCTCTACAACGTATTGCAACAACAGGGCACTCTGCTGGCACTAAAGCATATTCTGGGATGGCTTTTTATCGTTACGCTGGTCATTGCCATCGTTTCGCGCTTCATTCCATTCCATAAAACAGTACGCGTGCCGGTTATCCATACGGGAGAAGACATGGTGTAAGCCCCCTTTTACGGATGCGAGGTCACTTCTTCGAGTTCCATACCACATCGGTAACCTTCCTCGTAAAGTGCCAGAAGTTTTTTAGTGTCGCGTTCAATGCGGTCTACCTCAACAGGCCGCACGGGGCGTATCACAATGACTTCGCCTTGTTCTTCCAGTTTTTCCACCTGTTCCAGCTGTTCGTTGTAGAGCAGACTGCGGCGGTTGATGGCCGCACGCAGCAAAGGATATTCTTTGTAAATGAAACGGGGCACACGTGTTCCCTGAATTTTCTTGCGGTATCCCCGGTTGCGAGTCAGCACAACCACGTTTTTACGACACCCGTCGGCACGTGCCCGCAACAAGGGAATGCTGTCAACAATACCACCATCCAGCATTGGGATGCCATCCACCCTGGCTATCGGACAGACAAACGGCAAACTGCTCGAAGCACGCACAATGTCTATCACCCGTTCCTTGTTCTTCTTCTCTTCCAGGTAGTTGGCCTCACCCGTCAGGCAATTGGTTGTCACCATGACGTAACGGGCCGGATTGTTGAAATAGGCCTGATAGTCATAAGGCAGAATACGTTCGGGAAAGTCGTGAAACAGCAGGTCAAAATCCATAATATTGTGCTTGCGCAACAGATACTTCAGACCGATATAATGATACTTCTCCAACAGATCAATATTGCTGAACTTGGCCCTTCCGCGCTGCCCCGACATGTAGGAAAGTCCGTTGCATGCCCCGGCACTGACCCCTATGACATACGGAAAACGGATGCCCCGGTCCATAAAGCTGTCGAGCACGCCGCAGGTAAACACGCCACGCATGCCTCCACCTTCGAGCACCAGTCCCGTACTGTTGTCTATCTGTATTGTTTTCTTCATATATTCATTTGAATTAACGCTCAAAGATAGCTTTTGTTAGCGATATTCTCACTATCTTTGCCATCGGTAACAGAATTTTCCAACTAATTTAATCATGATGAAAAAAACTATCCTCATTGCCGCACTGGCTCTCGTAGCCTTCGACATGTCGGCCAAGAAGAAGACCGAACCCAAAGAAGAGGGTTTCGTGTTCACCACAGTTAAAGAAAACCCCATCACCAGTATCAAGAACCAGAACCGTTCGAGCACGTGTTGGAGCTTCTCCAGCCTCGGATTCCTGGAAAGCGAACTGTTGCGTCTGGGCAAAGGTACTTACGACCTTTCCGAGATGTTCGTCGTTCACCACACGATGGTCGACCGTGCAGTTAACTACGTACGCTACCACGGCGATGCTTCTTTCTCGCCGGGCGGAAGCTTTTACGACATCATGTACTGTATGAAGAATTACGGTCTTGTACCCCAGGAAGCCATGCCGGGCATCATGTACGGCGACTCTCTGCCTGTACACAACGAACTGGATGCCGTAGCCGGAGCTTATGTACAAGCCATCGGTAAAGGAAACTTCAGCAAGCTGACTCCGGTCTGGAAGAACGGCATCAGCGCCATCTACGATACTTATCTGGGTAAATGCCCCGAAACGTTTACTTATCAGGGCAAGCAATACACTCCGAAGAGCTTTGCCGAAAGCCTGGGCATCAATCCGGACGACTATGTATCGCTGACTTCGTACACACACCATCCGTTCTACACTCAGTTCTCTATCGAAATCCAGGACAACTGGCGCAACGGTCTGTCCTACAACCTGCCGATTGACGAGCTGATGGCTGTTATGGACAACGCCATCCGCACAGGCTACACCTTTGCCTGGGGTAGCGACGTAAGCGAACAGGGCTTTACCCGCGACGGTATCGCCGTAATGCCCGACGCAGCACGCGGTGCCGAACTGACCGGTTCGGACATGGCACGCTGGACAGGCATGACTGCTGCTGACAAGCGCAAGGAGTTGACCAGCAAACCGCTGCCCGAAGTCAATGTTACTCAGGAAATGCGTCAGACAGCTTTCGACAACTGGGAAACTACCGACGACCACGGCATGGTAATCTACGGTATTGCCAAGGATCAGAACGGAAAAGAGTATTTCATGGTGAAGAACTCTTGGGGACTGAGCGGCAAGTACAAAGGCATCTGGTATGCATCGAAAGCTTTCGTAGCATACAAGACTATGAACATCCTGGTACACAAGGATGCTGTGCCTGCCGAAATCAAGGCTAAACTGGGAATCAAATAATTCACTTACAACAGACTTAATACAGCAACGGGCTTCCACCAAGTGGAGGCCCGTTTTGTTTTCAGCCCTATACACCACCACTTCAGCACGCTTTTCGTACGGCTCGGCAACTACTGCACTGCGGCTATGTTAACGTTTGCTATCTTTATCCCGGAAAAAGCATTCCAGCAGTGTTCAAAGATTAAAAAAGGATAAAGAGAACAGTTCTTAAACATTATTAATCAAACACTAAGCAGTAAAAGCTGATTCAATTTGTTTTATAAACAGACAAGCAAAAAATAAAGCCTAACTTAAAAAACCAGAATTATGAAAAAATTGACTCTAATGATGACAATGTTCCTGCTTCTATTGGCAGGAAGTGCCGCAGCACAACAAGAACAAGAAAGAGAATTGACGAAAGCCGAAAAGAAAGCATTGCAGGAGCACATCGACAGCCTGCTGTTTGTCGAAGCCGAACAAGCACTCGAAAACCGTGCCTTCACCCTCGAAGCCGACAGGGTAGTATTCAAATACGGTCAAACCGCCTACGTGACTTCCAACACCAACTTCGTATCCGTCAAAGACAAGCGAGCCGTCGTACAGGTGGCGTTCAACATACCGGTAAGCGGTCCCAACGGACTGGGAGGTGTGACGGTAGAAGGCAGCTTCTCGGACTACGACTTGCGTAAAGACAAGAAAGGGAACCTTAACCTGTCCATCAACGTCATGGGTACCGGCATTTCAGCCCGCGTAGACATCACGCTCTACAAAGGCAGTAATAAGGCATCCGTAAACATTACCCCCAACTTCAACTCCAACCGCATGACGCTCAACGGCTTCATCGTGCCCATCGAGAAAAGTACCGTATTCAAAGGACGCTCCCTCTGATACAGAAGAACGGATAAGCAAACTTATTCGGGAAAGCCCCATCCGTACGGGCTTTCCTTCACCATAGAAAATAAACCAGAAGATTATGAAAAAGATTTTGTTATTGGCCTGCATGGCATTGGCCATAATGTCATGCGAGAAAGATCCGGATATGGACCAACTGGACAACGACATGGTAGTCTACACCGACTATGACAATGAAGCCGACTTCGGCAAGTTTCAAACTTACTTCCTGCCCGACAGTATTCTCGAAGCCGGGACCTACCGTGCCACCTACTGGAAAGACGAGAACGCCCAAAAGCTGATTAAAGCCGTCGAAAGCGCCATGAACAGCCGTGGATATCAACGCATCACCGACCCCGAACAGAAAGACGAGGCCGACTTGGGCGTACAGCTGTCGTACATCGAACAGACCACTCACGTCGTAAGCGGCGGTTACTGGAATGGATGGTGGGACTACGGCTACTGGGGTCCCTGGTGGGGAGGCTGGTACTACCCCTACACCGTGAGCTACAGCTACGACACCAACACACTGGTGATGGAAATGATAGACCTGTCGGACAATGGCACCGAGAATGCCAAACTGCCCGTCATCTGGTACGCCAACGCTTCGGGCTACCAGTACAACTCCTGGTACAACATCCAGCTGATGACCGATGCCATCGGACAGGCTTTCGAACAGTCACCCTATATCCAATCCAACAAATAAGAAACGGAGGTAAACAATGAAAACATATATCAAAACTCTGATGAAAACCCTGACGCTGGCTTCCTGCCTTATCCTGGGCATCAACCAGCAAGCCAACGCACAATGCAACCCCGAACGTAGGGCGCACCTCATTGTAGACTGGCAGATGAACGCCCCGCTGAACACCGACTTTGCCGATAAGATAAGCGGCTGGGGAATGAACTTCGAAGGCTTGTACGACATCACACCCCGACTTTCGGCGGGTGCCTTCGTATCGTTTCACACCAATCACCAATACGTCGGCCGGCAGACACTGCAACTTTCGCCAACCGAAAGCCTTACGACCGACCAGCAACGGTCGGCCTTCCAGTTGCCTTTCGGAGCCACCGTCAACTACGCACTCTGCACACACTCGCAAGTGTGCCCCTATGTAGGCGCCAAGCTGGGAGCCATGTTTGCCCGCAACACCACCTACTTCGGCACACGCGGCCTCTACGACAAGGCATGGGGTTTCTATGCCTCGCCCGAAGTCGGCCTGAAAATCTATCCCACGAAGCAGAAGAACTGGGGATTCCACCTGGCCGGCTACTACAGCTATGCCACCAACCGTACGGCCACACTGACCGGCGACATCGAAGGTCAGAACAACGCAGGATTCCGCCTCGGTATCATCTTCTGACCATCTGTCCGACTGTTTTAAACCAGTAATAGATTCCTTTAAAGCAATGCCCGCACTTCCCCTATTGACGAGGAAGGCGGGCATTTTGCATATCCAAAGCCAGTACCGCCTTGCCCATACTACCACCATACGTAGCACTTACGCGTGGCCTTTCTATGTTCTTTCCCTTACTTACGTTTCATCTCGCGCCGCGAGATATACATCCCGCGTGCTGAAATGTGCATCCCGCGCGCCGGGATATACATCCCGGCAGCCAAGACGTAAGCCAAACGCCGGAAATATACCAAGCAGAGTACTACAAGAAACCAAAGAAATTGCTCAGTTCCATCTGCTTTGTGCATTTTCTGCTCCTATTTCTTGCCAAACCCGACACTTTCAGTAAATTTGCAAGCTGATAGCCAATTGCATATCCTGACAGGACAGGCCCCAAACCCTCCTGCCGGCATTGGCTCCGACAAAAGATAAATACTTATACTAATTATTTATTTAATATCATGAGTTTGAAAATCGTAGTATTGGCAAAACAAGTGCCCGACACACGCTGTGTGGGCAAGGATGCCATGAATGCCGACGGTACCATCAACCGTGCGGCCCTTCCGGCCATCTTCAATCCGGAAGACCTCAATGCGCTGGAGCAGGCGCTCCGCCTGAAAGACGCACACCCGGGATCGACCGTCACCATGCTCACCATGGGACCGGGACGTGCAGCCGAAATCATTCGTGAAGGACTTTACCGCGGTGCCGACGGCGGTTATCTGCTGACCGACCGCGCCTTTGCCGGTGCCGACACACTGGCCACATCGTATGCCCTGGCCACAGCCATCCGCAAAATCGGCGAGTATGACATCATCGTCGGCGGTCGTCAGGCCATCGACGGCGATACAGCACAGGTAGGCCCGCAAGTAGCCGAAAAGCTGGGCTTGCCACAGATAACGTATGTAGAAGAAATTGAGGAAGTGAAAGACGGACGCATCCGCGTGAAACGCCACCTCGACGGCGGCGTGGAGACCGTAGAAGGTCCGCTGCCCATCGTACTCACCGTAAACGGTAGCGCCGCTCCCTGCCGTCCGCGCAATGCCAAACTGGTACAAAAGTACAAACGTGCCATGGGTGGACAGGAGAAAGCAGCCCTGACAGCCACTCATTGCAACCCCAACGCCCTGCCCGAATTGCCCTACGCCTACCTGTACGAACAACGCCCCTACCTGAACATCACAGAGTGGAGCGTAGCCGACGTCAACGGCGACACCAAGCAATGCGGTCTTAGCGGCTCGCCCACCAAGGTGAAGAAGATCGAGAACATCGTCTTCCAGGCCAAGGAGAGCAAGACCCTGACAGGCAGCGACGCAGATGTAGAGAACCTGATTGTAGAACTGATTGCAAATCATACGATTGGATAAAAAGACTATGAACAACGTATTTGTATATTGTGAGATGGACGGCTGCCATGTTGCCGACGTCAGTCTCGAACTTTTGACCAAGGGCCGCAAGCTGGCCAATGAGCTGGGCTGCCAACTGGAAGCCATCTGCGCCGGCACCGGCCTCGAAGGTGTAGAAAAACAAGTGTTGCCTTTCGGCGTAGATCGCGTACACGTGTTCGACGCTCCGGGCCTCTTCCCCTATACTTCCCTGCCCCACACTTCCATCCTTGTCAACCTGTTCAAGGAAGAAAAGCCTCAGATCTGTCTGATGGGTGCCACTGTCATCGGCCGTGACCTCGGCCCGCGTGTATCTTCGGCCCTGACCAGCGGACTGACCGCCGACTGTACACAGCTGGAAATCGGCAGCCACGAGGACAAGAAAGTAGGCAAGACGTACGAGAACCTGCTCTACCAGATCCGTCCTGCTTTCGGCGGCAACATCGTGGCCACCATCGTCAATCCCGAACACCGCCCGCAGATGGCTACCGTCCGCGAAGGCGTAATGAAGAAAGAAATCCTCGACCCCGACTATCAGGGTGAAGTGATCCGTCACGACGTGGCCAAGTACGTGCCCGAAACGGACTACGTAGTCAAGGTCATCGACCGCCACGTAGAAAAGGCCAAACACAACCTGAAGGGTGCTCCCATCGTAGTGGCCGGAGGTTATGGCATGGGTTCGAAGGAAGGCTTCGACATGCTGTTCGAACTGGCCAAGGAACTCCACGCCGAAGTTGGTGCCAGCCGTGCCGCCGTCGATGCCGGCTTTGCCGACCACGACCGTCAGATTGGCCAGACCGGCGTAACGGTTCATCCCAAGCTGTACATCGCCTGCGGTATCTCCGGCCAGATCCAACACATCGCCGGCATGCAGGATGCGGGTATCATCATCTCCATCAACAACGACGAGAATGCCCCCATCAACGCCATCGCCGACTATGTCATCAACGGAACGGTGGAAGAGGTAATTCCTAAAATGATTAAGTATTATAAGAAGAACAGTAAATAATCACAATATATCTTGCAGTCATGAGACGTCTTTTCTTAGTTTTCTTCTTTGCTTTAGCCAGTGTTTCCATGCAGGCGCAACAAGATACCCTTTATCTTGACGCACAACAAAATGTTATCAAGAAAAAGGCCAAAGCCTCCTCATGCGCATTGGTACAAGAAGAAAGCAAACAAAAGACAACGGTATTTTTCTATACACTGAATGGGAAACTTACACAAAGCAGTGAGTACAGCAAATTCAAGAAACAAGCCTCTTCTCGTATACTGCATGGAGAAACACATTACAAATTCTCTGGCAGTACGCAGGATAGCCTATTTGTGTTCTACACCAATAACCGCCGAAACGGATTAGCAACATACTATTACCCAGACGGAGCAATCATGGCACAAGGGCAATACAAAGATGGCATGCTAAATGGATTGCTGCAACAATTCTACCCCAACGGAAAAACAAAACGCCAGGAAATCTATAAAGACGATGTTTCCCAAGGGGGAAGTTTTTTGTCGGCTGAAGGTACTCCACTCGAATTTACACCTTTCTACAAGAGAGCTGAATATGCAAACGGAATCAATGGATTGATTCAAGTTATCAGTCACAACATGAAGCTTTCTAAAGGTCTGATAGAGTATATGGCAGACAATAAATTGTATAAGTTAACTGCAGATATCGGCATTTGGATTGATCCAAAAGGAAAAGTAACAGACCTGTGTATTCTTCGTACAGATGATCCAAAATTCAATGAAGAATGTTTTGACCAAGTCCTACCAGCTTTGGAAGGCCAAACCTTCACTCCAGGTATGATAGATGGTAAACCTGTACAAACACTTTTCTTCATCAAGGATATAATGTGTTCCATTTCACCTGCAAGATAAAACAATAAAGTTTTAACAATTATGGCAAACTTTTATACCGAACATCCGGAACTCAAGTACCACTTGAACAACCCGTTGATGGAACGTATCTGCGAACTCAAGGAACGCGGATATAAAGACAAGGATGAGTACGACTACGCGCCGCAGGACTATGCCGACGCTATGGACTCATACGACAAAGTATTGGAAATCACCGGCGAGATTACCGGCGAAGTGATTGCCGCCAACGCAGAAGGCGTAGACGCAGAAGGGCCTCATTGTGCCAACGGCCGTGTGGAATATGCCAGCGGTACAAAGCAGAACCTCGACGCTATGGTGAAGGCTGGCCTAAACGGTATGACCATGCCGCGCCGCTACGGTGGTCTCAACTTCCCCATCACTCCCTACACCATGTGTGCGGAGATCGTGGCTCAGGCCGATGCTGGTTTCGGCAACATCTGGTCGTTGCAGGACTGTATCGAAACGCTGTACGAATTCGGTAACGAAGACCAGCACAGCCGTTTCATCCCCCGCATCTGCGCCGGCGAAACCATGTCTATGGACCTGACCGAGCCCGATGCCGGCTCCGACCTGCAGAGCGTCATGCTGAAAGCTACCTACGACGAAGCCAACCAGTGCTGGCGCCTGAACGGTGTGAAGCGATTCATCACCAACGGCGACGCTGACCTGCACCTCGTATTGGCCCGCTCCGAAGAAGGTACACACGACGGCCGCGGCCTCTCCATGTTCATCTACGACAAGCGCGACGGCGGTGTAGACGTACGCCGCATCGAGAATAAGCTCGGTATCCATGGCTCACCCACTTGCGAATTGGTTTATAAGAATGCCAAGGCCGAACTTTGCGGTGACCGCAAGCTGGGTCTGATTAAATACGTAATGGCGCTGATGAATGGTGCCCGTCTGGGTATCGCCGCACAGTCTGTCGGCCTCAGCCAGGCAGCCTACAACGAAGGTCTGGCCTACGCCAAGGACCGCAAGCAGTTTGGCAAAGCCATCATCGAGTTCCCTGCCGTATACGACATGTTGTCTACCATGAAGGCAAAACTCGACGCTGGTCGCTCGCTGCTTTACCAAACTTCGCGTTATGTTGACATCTACAAAGCCCTGGATGACATCGCCCGCGAACGCAAGCTGACGCCCGAAGAACGTCAGGAGCAGAAGCGCTACGCCAAGATGGCCGATGCCTTCACACCGCTGGCCAAAGGTATGAACTCTGAATATGCCAACCAGAACGCTTACGACTGTATTCAGATTCACGGTGGTTCGGGCTTCATGATGGAATATGCTTGCCAACGCATCTACCGCGACGCACGTATCACCAGCATCTACGAAGGTACTACCCAGCTGCAAACGGTTGCTGCCATCCGCTACGTGACAAACGGTACTTATGCCTCTATCCTGCGCGAGTACGAACAAATCCCGTGTAGCGAAGCCATGCAACCGCTGATGGACCGTGTAAAGGAAATGACCAACAAACTGGAAGCTTGCACCAATGCCGTGAAGGAAGCCCAGAATCAGGAATTGCTCGACTTCACCGCACGCCGCCTCTACGAGATGGCTGCCGACTGCGTGATGTCGCAACTCATTATTCAGGATGCTACAAAGGCTCCCGAACTCTTCGCTCAGTCAGCACAAGTGTACGTCAACTACGCTGAAGCCGAAGTTGAGAAACACTTCAACTTCATCCGCAAGTTCAAGGCTGAAGAGCTGGAAAACTATCGCAAATAAGCGGAAAGTATTCCAATATACAATAAGAAAGAGGCTATTCCTGACCAAAGGGAATAGTCTCTTTCTCTTTTCCAACTTAACGATTCACAAAAATAGTAACCCGAAACTAACCTGAGAATCCTTTAAAAAGGCGATATTTGCACCCAAAAACATTTACCCAAAAGAATAAAGTCGATACAGCACCATGAAAACTCACTATCTTCTGCTCTATGTCTTAATCAGTATGCTGATGACAACCGGTTGTCAATGGACTTCCAAACCGGCTGCGCCCGAACTGACTTTCCACAACGAATGTCTCAGCCCACTGCCCGCTCCACCCCGCAATCAGGGACAAGCAGAAAGTTGCTGGGGATACTCTATGACCGCCCGTCTGGAAAATCGGCTGATGTTATGCGGTGATACAATCGCACTTTCCCCTTGGTTCATCACACGGAAAGCCTACGAAGAAGCTGCCCTCCGCGCCTGGCAGGACAAAGCCCGCAAGGTTTCTATCCGCGGAATGGGACATACCTTTCTATCACTGGCCGGACGCTATGGCATTGTTCCGCAAGACGAATATCCCTGCCGCCCGCGTACCCGACTGAAAGATATGAACCGTGAACTGGCTGACTTGCTGAAACAACATCGTAAAGATACGGACAACGGTAAACGCTTTCTACAAGAAGTCAACACCGTACTCGACCGCTACATGGGTACACTGCCCGAACGAATAGGGACAGACAGCCTCTCCCTGTCGCCACTAGAATATTACCACCGACTGACCGCCGGCATGCCCGACGTAAAACGCCTGACCAGTTTCCAATACACGCCTTATAACCAAGAACTAGTGCTGGACTATCCTGACAACTACGAACGGAAAACCTTCCTGAACCTGCCCCTCGACTCACTCTGCCGCATAGCCGAACAGACAGTGAAGAAAGGCGGCACCGTAGTATGGGAAGGCGACACAAGCAACAACGGCTTCTACTGGCGCGAAGGATTGGCCATCTGGCACGATGCACCCGTCAGTCCCGACGACCGCGAAAACAATTACCGCCGTGGCCATTTGGACGACAACCACACCTTGCTGCTTGTAGGATGGGTAACAGACAACGAAGGCCGTCCCTACTTCGTGGCACAGAACTCGTGGGGAACGAACAACCGCTATCACGGACTGATGTACATGAGCCTCGACTACTTCCGGATGTGGACTGTAGCTCTGTTCCTCTAGGCAATACTTCCATTCACACCAACAACACCTTAACATGAGAATCAAGAACTGCAAGCCTGCAATTATCCCCGTTTTGTTTCTGCTTCTGCTGACACAAGCCTGCAACTTGCGTCCACGCCCCGATGTAGAAGACATATTCGAACAAGCTACCGAAATGCAGAGAAACAAACGTCCGACCGAAGCAATGGCCCTGTACTACGAGGTACTGAGCCGGACAGACGATCCACACATCCAATCACGCAGTTATTATAACTTGGGAAGCATTTATTTGTGGGACAGAGTTTTCGATAAAGCCGCCGATGCTTATACCCAGGCTTACCAACGGGATTCGCTATTGTGTGACACGTCGGACATGGTCAAGACATTGGAAGCCCTTGGCACCATACGACATATCTTAGGAGACAGCATCGGAAATATCCGCTTATATAACCGTGCTATCCACCTGGCCCGACTGATTAAGGACTCGGTCAACTTAGCCGAAATCTATCGTCTGCACGGCTGGCACTTTCTGGAGAAAAACAATTTCGACTCGGCTGCCTTTTATACCCGCCTCAGCATAGACTTCAGCCAAAAGCCGGCCAAACTCTATGCCACACTGGCCGAAATCCACCGACATCGGTTCGACGTAGATTCTGCCCGTTATTACTTCAACTTAGGCATCCATGCACCCGACACCAAGGACCGTATGACCAGTCTGATGCTGAGCGCCCAACTGGAACATCACCTGGGAAACGACTCGACAGCCTATAACCAACTACTGACCTATACCCTATCTGCCGACACTCTATACGCCCAACAAAAGACTCTCGAAATAGAAAAACTGGCCTACCAGCACGAAGCCGAACTGAAAATCCGTCAGGTAGAAGAGCGCCACCGGCTCTACATCGGTTTGGGCATACTTGCACTGACTGTGGCCGCAAGTGCTTTCCTCCTCGCCCTGCAAAACCAGCGGCGCAAGAAACGGGAAGAACAACTGAAGTACGAAGCTGCCCTACAAGGACTCAACGAAAAAATAGCTTTGCTGAAGGATAACCTGAACGCAAACGACCGCGAACGCGAAGCACTGCTGCAACACACCGAGGAACAGATTGCCCACCTGCGAGCCGTGACCCTGAAACGCACTGCCATTGGCCGCCGCATCCTCCTGCTGTCCGAACAAGACAGCAAAGACAAGCGCAATGTTCGCGTACTGACCGAGAAGGAACAGACCGAATTGCGAAAAGCCGTAACCGACATCTACGCCGATGAAACCGCCCGCCTGAAAGAGCGCTATCCGCGCCTTACCGAAGGCGACCTGCTCTATCACTGCCTGGCATCGGCAGGCTTCGGAACGTTTGCCATTGCCCTCTGCTTTGGCAATACGGATACAGGCATCGTGGCCCAGCGCAAACGACGCATGAAACTACGCATGGAAGCAACCGGAAATGAAATGTCATGCGAATAGTTCATAATATACTGAAATACAGCATTTAGCAAAATCATCATGTCATCCGTTTCTTTTCGTCTACCATAGATTAGCCCGTAACTTTGCTGCATCATCAAAACCAAAAACAACATGCAGCAAAGACATCAAAACAGAGAACTCTACTTCCGCGAGCAGGTACAGACCTGCCGCCTTCACTACATTCCCTATGTGCAATCTTTTATCCGCATCACGTCCCAAACTCGTGTATTGGAAATAGGATGCGGCGAAGGTGGCAACCTTCTACCTTTCGCACAAGCCGGTTGCCGGGTGACAGGCATCGACCTGGCTACCACGCGTATTGAAGAGGCACGTCGTTTCTTCCGTCAGGCCGAAGCAAAAGGTACTTTCCTCGCTGCCGACATCTTGCAATATGCACCAGTGACAAAAGAAACCTTCGACCTTATCCTGATGCACGACGTCATCGAGCACATTGCAGACAAAGGGCAGTTGCTCGCCGCTATCAAGCATCTCCTGTCGCCCGGCGGCCTCCTTTTCATCGCCTTTCCTGCCTGGCAGATGCCCTTCGGTGGCCACCAGCAGATTTGCCATCATACCTTGCTTGCCCACTTGCCCTTCATCCATCTGTTGCCACGAGTAGCCTATCGAGGACTACTCCGTCTGGCTGGTGAACCCCAAGGTGGCATCAACGAACTGATGAATATCCGCCGTACACGTACTACCATCGAACAATTCGAGAAACTGGCCCGCCAGCACTACCGGATTGCCGACCGACAGCTGTGGTTCATCAATCCGCACTACGAAACCAAATTCCACCTGTACCCCCGCAAACTGTGGAAGCCGCTCAGCCGTTTTCCCATACTGCGCGGTTTCTTCTCCACCTCCTGCTGGTATCTGCTGAAATAAAAGGGAATACAGAAACGACATTACCCGGACTATCACAGTGCATTAATCTGTGAAAATCCGGGTAATACTATATGACTTGTAAAGTAATTCCTTTAGTATGTCAACGCCTCTTCATGATACGTGTCAAAACATGGATAATGTTCCAACGGACGAGGCAGACAGAAGTCTACACCGTCGAATATCAGATTGGGAGCAGCAGCCTGAGGCAGAATGAGATTGACCTTGGCATCCTCACCTTCGAGACGTACATCGAACTTTCCATTCTTATACGTATAATATAATGTACCACGGCCTATCTTGACCGAAGTCTGCAATTCTGTGATATCAGCCGGTAACTTGGGCTCGACAGTCACCGTGCCACTCATCAGGTCGGGACGGATGCCAAGGAAATACTGGTACCATACACGCAGTTGTTCGGAGTTGCTCCACGCTTGCAGGAAAGTACCCGAACGGCCTGCCCACGAGTGTCCTTCACGCGGATGGGCATCAGCGTTTTCGCTAAGACTGCCCACTGCACCTTCGTGTAAGGCTTGTCGGTTCATGTTTTGGAAGAGTTTCCAAGCTGTCTCCTGCTGACCATACTCTATCATGCGTTGCATGGCAATGCCGTTATTCCACAACCAGACGGTGCCATTGTGATAAGCATCATCTTTATGGTAATAATGCCAGTTCTCGTGCTGCGGATGAAACTGAAGATCCCATTGCGCCAATGAAGCCACACCCCACGGATAAACCAGTTCTTCCCACACACGACGGGTGACGCGTTGCTTGAAATCCTCATCGGCTATCAGGTCGAAACAATAAAGCTGATTGGGACGGTATTGCAGGTCGGGAGTGCCGTCAGCATTCAGGTGGTCGTAGATGAGAAGGCTATCCTTGTTGCAATAGTCGGCCTCGAAGTTGCGAGCCAGGCGAACGGCTGCTTCGTGCCAGGCTTCGGCATGAGGTGCATCATCCATCAGACGAGCCAAGTGGGCACCGGCCTCCAGCTGTTTGTACCACAAATACTGGATATCATTGGCACGATTGCCGCGAGGTGAACCAGGGATGCCATTACGTTTCACGTCCATCCACGTGTCGGCATCGGCATGCAGCAGGTAACCTTTCTCGTCCGTGTGATGGCGCAAGCTCTGGTCGATACTGAGGACAACGGAAGGATAAATATCACGAAGGAAACTGCGGTCGCCCGAATAGCGAAGGAGTTCTTCAGCCTCGATGACGTAGCGCGGCGTACCGTCGGCAGTATTGTAGAGAATCCCCTCCAGATTGGCGCGATTGGGGATGCGGCCGCAAGTCACTGAAGTGGTATCGCGATCCTGCAACTTGGCGAAATCCTTCAGAATATCTTTCGTTACTTCAAACTGGCCTGTAACAAGTGTAGCACCCGGCATGGCGATAAACATGTCGCGCCCCCAATACTCGTTGAACCAGGGCAGACCGGCATAAATGCCCTTACCCTGCTGCTCGGTAATCAGTTCGTCCATGGTCAGGGTAATCCAAGCCAAAGCTTTATCCAGCTCGGGCAGATTGGTATGCAGAGGATTGTTTTCGGTAATCAGACGATTCATGCGTGCCTTGCGCTGAGCCAGCCATTCCGCCCCTTCCTGCCGATAACCGGCGATGAGCGAGTCGCAATGTGCCTCTGTACCATAAGCAATGAGGAAGCCTCCGGCAGATGCGGGTGCCTGCATACAGTTACCATTGAAGCTGATGCCAACGGGATTCAAAGGGACTACCTTCAACCGGTTATTCTCTGCCTCCTGTGGTGTGTAACACAATGCGTCAGTCTGTCGGTTGGCATCCTTCAGCAGCGTTTCATTCAGTGTAATGGCGATGCTGTCGCCCTGCACCTTGTCCACTACAATACTAAGCAATTCCCGGTTGTCCACCATGGCCAGTGTTTCGATTGCGACAGGCCAACGACGTACCAGTCGGTCGGGGTAAACACACACTTGCGATTTGCTCCTTAACAGAGGCTTACCATCCACTGTCAAAGCGTAGTCTGAGAAAATACGGCGTTTAGCCTGATTCCATCCGGCATACCAATCGGTAGGCTCGTCCTGATGTGTGCGTCCATACCAGTATCCCGCCTTCTTGTCGGTATACGAATATTCACGGTTTGCTTCGGGAGCGACCTCCACGCCCAGTTCATCAACTGTCAGTGCAGGAATAGAAGGAGTTTTGTCTGCCGACCCACATGACATCAGTACGGGTACGGCCAACAGAGTAAGAAAACGATGTTTCATAGCTTTTGTTGATATAAGTTGTGTCTCTATTTTTCTGTTTGCAATAATAGGGAAAATATGGCAAACCTACAGCAACTTCGTACACAAACCGCTCTCAACCTACCGGAAAACGTTTGCAGCAACGACGGGAAAAGGATTTTTTATCTTCTTTTCTACAAGGCTATTACGAAGAATATCGTATCTTTGTAATCAAGAAATAGATTAAAAAGGAGAACCAACGTATGAAAGCAACCATCTCAATGGAAAGCCTGTGGCAAACCATTCAGTCATTGTCACCAAAGAATAAAAAATGGCTGGCCGACAAACTGATTGAAGATCTTCAGACAGAAGAGGAAAGCATCGGCAAGGAAGAAATTCTGGCAGGAATTGATGCGGGGCTGAAGGAAGTCAAACAAACGCGAGAAGGAAAGTTGGAAGAAAAAACAGCAAGAGAGTTTCTGTATGAACTACAAGATATTGGTTAAGCCAACCTTCCAACGGGAAGCCAAACGGATGGCCAAACATTACCGTTCGTTTGCCAAAGACTATGAAACGCTGATTGAGGCTTTGGAACAAAATCCCCACCTTGGTACCGACCTCGGCGGTGGTCTGCGTAAGATACGCATGGCCATCACCTCGAAAGGACGAGGAAAAAGTGGCGGAGCGCGGGTCATCACATTTACCGTAATCGCCGCGGTCGATGAAACGGAAATCAACCTACTTTACATTTACGACAAGGCCGAACGCGAGAACATTTCCTCACACGAAATAGAAGAATTATTACGCAAAAACGGGCTGGGGTAATCCCCGGCCCGTTCCGCATATATGGCCAAAGGAAACAGAAGCTGCCTCCCATTTGTCTCCTTGCAACCAGTTCCCACATTGTAGTTTTTTCATTATCTCTCCATAAGATAGGATACGACTCGGCATATGCAAACCAGAAAACGTTGTTTTCGTTTGCCTCTGCGCTCACCTTTATATATATTTGTTGTAATCAGGTA
>NZ_FR882972.1:0-2967 GCF_000435115.1 Bacteroides sp. CAG:633
GTTCCCGCCGTTCAGGCTGAACATACGTTTCTGTTCGTTCTTAGCACGGTCGTCGGGCGTCCACGTCATGCGGACACTGAACTCGCCGCCGCCCATCACTACGAAGATTTCTCCTCCGGGCAGGCGGTGGCAGACGTGCTGCAGGTCGGTCAGCAGTTGTTCGTACGGAGCGGCGGGGCTGGCTGCCGGCGTACCGGTTGTGGGACTCTTGTGTGCATTGTTCCAAGGAAGGAACCAGTTTTTCAGGTTTGTAATCAGATTCATAGCGATTTAGGTTTTTGTCCCCAAAGATACAACATCAAAAGCCCTTTGTCAAGTGGGGGGCTGTGTAATAATCAACAAAAATCAACTTCTTTTTCAATCATTACGGAGGACACAGAGTTTCACAGACACGTGCACACCGTAGAGGCGCAAAATTTTGCGTCTCTATCCCTACGTATGCATTCATAAACACCTCGAACACACATACAATTACATCTTAGCCGACATCCAATCCGTGATAAACCGGGTTGTCTGTGGGGCTTTTTAGCAGTTTGCAGGATGAAGTTTCATTGTAATATTCTGGAGGTGAGTTGTTTGTGGTGAAAGATGGATACGCGGACGACGCTGAAAAAGCGGACAAACGCGGATTTTAATTTTTAAATACGGGCGGAACGGATTTCTACAAAGGGGTGACAGTTGATAGTCTTGCAGTGATTTTTTCCCAGTTAGGAAAAAATTTTTTCCTAACTAGAAAAAAACAGGTGGGTGACAGCCTGTGAGTGCAAGAGCCTGTCTGCAAAAGTTTCACCGTAAGCGAATGATAATAAAGATGTTGTAATGCAAAGAATGGATACGCGGACTACACGGAATGAGCGGATGAACGCGGATTTAATTTTTAATTATTAATTTTTCATTTTTAATTATTCATTGAATCAACGTGAAGCTTTATCTTTCACCATATCCATCTGATTTCCAGTACAGATTTCCTCCTGTTGAAAGCGTGAACCCAATTTCTCCTTTTCTCCTTTTCTCCTTTTCATCCGTGTTTATCCGTGTTTGTCCGTCCCCTCCGTGTCGTCCGCGTATCCATCCTTCCCCCGTTTTTCACTTTTCATTATTCACTTTTCATTCATAACCACCTACTTTAGCGGCGTAACATCGGTAGTTAGCCGACGTAACAAGCAATTCCCGTGAGTATTGCAAGCGTTGCTCGCGAGCCGTACAAGTGTTTCTCACGAGCCGTGCTTGTGTCGCTCATGAACCGTGCAAGCATCTCTTTTTTATGCTGTTTGAGACTGCTGGATAATGAACAAGGCCATAAGGAATCTCCTTCTTTTCCCTATGGTCTTTCCCCCCCCCTCGTCTCCTTGTCAACTCGTCCCCTTGTCAACTCGTCAACTAACCTACATCCGGTTCTTCTGCGAACTGCCCGCACCCGTCCCCTTGTACTTGCTCTTGGTCGCATTGAACTTGTAGCGTAAGGTCACGGTGAAGGTGCGCCGCGTGTCGGTGCCCATTGTCAGGGTGCGGATTCCGCTATAGGCCGTCACGTGGTTCGTCATGGTGCTGAACAGGTCCGTCACGCTCAGCAGGCACGACAGGCGTTTCCCGGCAAACTCCCTGTACAGTGAAGCGTCCAGCCGCCACTGGGTCTTGTCGTTGTGCACATTCTCGCTATGTCCTTGGGTTATCACGGTCGCGTCCACATACATCAGGATGTCCCAAGGCAGTTCCAGGCTGTTCTTCCAAAGGAAGCTGCCCAACGGATGATTGAACATCCGGCTGCCTTCGGGCGTGCTCCCCTTGTACCACTGCTGCTCCATGCTGGCCACCCACTGCGGTTGCCAGCAGCCGAACTTCGGGCTGTAGGCCACCATGGCATACGCTTTGTCGAAGTCTTCTATATTGACCGGGCGCAGCAGGCTGATGGCGGGATTGTCCGCCGAGTACGAGTCGCAGAAGCTGGTCATGCCGTCCTTGATGTGCCGGTAGCCTCCCGAAAAGTAGAGCTGCTTCCAGGCAACGTCCAAGGTGAGGTTGTGGCTCAACGTAGGCTGCAACAGCGGATTGCCGGCCTCGTAGGTGTAGCGGTTGACGTAGCGCGGAGCGCTGTTCAGCAGGCTGTAGTCGGGGCGGGTGATGTCGGCGGCATAGCTCAGCTGCAACTGCACCTGGCCGATGGGGTGCGACAGGCTGAGGGAAGGAAACACGTTGGAGTACTTCCGGCTTTGCTCTTTGTTGAACACGCCGTATTCGTAGTAGTCGCTCTTCAGATGCTCGTAGCGCACGCCTGCCTGCACGCTGCCCTGTCCCAACTGGCGGCTGTACTCGCCAAACACGGCCCACATTTCTTCCTTCACTTCGTCGTCCTCGCCTTGCAGGATGCCTTCGCGGTTGTCGTACAGGCTTGTCCGGTTGTTTCGCGTATATTCGCTGCCCACTGCAAACTGGCCGCCCGCCAGCGCATGCGACACGACTAACTTGGCGGCATACAGCGTGTTCCGGCTCTCGTCGAAAGTGGTGATGTCTCTGGCTTCTTCCGGCAGATCCAGCGTCCGGGTGTATTCCCGTCCGAGACTTCTTCCCTTGTTCTCGTTCCACAGACCGTCGGCGTTGAAGTCCACGTTCCATCCGCCCACGGTGCCGTTGTAGTAAAGGTTCAGCCGATGGTCCGTCTGGCGGGCATCCGAAGCGTTCGTGTTCTCCGCCTGTTCATACGCCTCTCCGTCCAGCAGCACGTCGGTATGCATCGACAGGTCCGAAGCCGACTTGGGGGTACGCTTGTAGTTGTATCGCACGCCCAGCGCATGGGCGGGATTCACCTGCCAGTTCAGCGACAGCATGCCTTCCAGATGCTGCGAGTGCGAGCGGTTGGACAGGTCGGAATGCTGCGTCCATGTCTTGTCCAAGTAGGTATCCTGCCGGACCGTTTTGAAATACTCGTCCCGGTCATTACTTCCGAACAGCATGCCCGACAGGTCGAAG
>NZ_FR882973.1:0-11312 GCF_000435115.1 Bacteroides sp. CAG:633
AGTCAATACGCCAATTTTGGAAGCTTACTAGAGTTTATATCTTTTACGGCAGCGATCGCCGCAGTAATTTCAACTTGATAATCAGTAATTTACAACTTTATTGTAAACTTCTGTACAACACTACCTTATAAATTATATTTAATTTCCTAATCCCCTTGGAATTGTTTACTGGGTTATTACTTAAATATTACTTTTAACAAAATAGGTAGATTGAATAGTTTTGTTATTGTTACCTCCTTTCTTTTAATAGTTCAATAATAGCGTCCTTGTCCTTCAGATTGGAATCAAGACGTGTAATCTGTGCGTTCAGGCTGTCTATCTGCTCTTTCAGAAGTTTGATGGTCTCCTTTTGGCTTTCTACGACAGCCTGTTCCTTTGTCAATTGTGCAGCAATTTCGGTATCTCCGATATTGTTGTTTGCATTCCCGTCCAGTGTTACCGCCGCAAGGTATGCGGAAATCTGATGCTGCACGGGACAGAAAAGGGAAAAGAAATTGAAGCCCAGTGCCTCACTCACTTTGAAAAGGCGGTTGGTCTCCATCGTCTCCCTTTCGAGAATGCGGTTGATGTGCTGCTGGGGAACACCGATTCTTCGCCCAAGCTCGGATTTACTAAGCCCGAGTTCGTTGCGACGCCTGTCGATGGCCTCTCCCACATGCACGTTTTTTATATCTATTGTCATAAGATTAAATCAATAATTGAACCTTAAATCAAAATTCATCAAACAAATATTTGGCTATATAAACCTTTTTGTGTTATTTTGTGAGCGTTAAAACACTCATTTATTGAGGACAAAGTTAAACATTAAATATTAAACATCCAACAATTATGGCAGAAAACATGGAAAAAATTCGCCCCGCCCTCGTGGCGCTTGAAGTCGGCGACACCGTCACGTTCCCCATTTCACGCTTGAAGAGCGTCCGTACCCAGGCATCCGAACTGGGTGCCATCTACAACCGCCAGTTCAAGACCAGGACTGACAGGGAAAAGCATACGATTACAGTCAAACGTATTTTGTGAAGGATTAAAATCATGCGGATATGAAACTGCTTCAGTTTGTGGATCACCTGATTCCATACGACACCTTCCTGAACGACCTTTCCGCAAGGATTGTCAGAATGCTGAAAACGGACCGTGACGACCCGGAGTTTGTCAGCCAGAGGAAGGCTTATGAAATCTTCGGGCGCAGGAACGTGGAAAGATGGAGACGCCAGGGAAAGGTCGAGGCATACAAGAGGCCCGGCAAGGTAGAGTACAGAACGGCCGACCTCCGCCTCCTGCAACGCACGGTACAGGATTATCTTGATAACGGACATACGGAAAAAGGATGCGGAAAGGAACCGAAAAAGTAAACAATGTTGTGGCTATGTTGAAAAGAAAGCCGGCCCCGGCAATATAGTCACGGAATATTCTTTTCGGGGTGGCACGTATAACCATATAAACGTATCGCAAATGAAAGAGTTGAAACCAACCTGCGACCCCGAAGGAGTCTATTCTGCCAAGCGGACCTGTGCCGAACTGGGCATAAGCCATAAGACGCTCCGAAAGTACCGGGACAACGGCTACATTACGCCGCTTAACCCGAACAACCCGTGCCGGCCGAAATTCTCCGGGCAGTCCATCATCGACTGCTGGAATCTTATGAAGACATTATGATCAGCGAATCCACCATAAGCAAAGTCAGGGAACTTGCCATAGAGGATGTTCTCAAACCTTATGTCAGCCTTTCAAGGAAAGGCTCGACACTGATGGGGCTTTGTCCTTTCCATGCGGAGAAGACCGGATCGTTCGCGGTGTCCCCACACAGGAACCTGTTCCACTGCTTCAGCTGTAACCGTGGCGGTGACGCTATCACTTTCATTATGGAGAAGGAGAATCTTTCCTTCATCGAAGCGGTCAGGTTCATAGCTGAAAATAATAATATTCCGGTAGAATACACAGACGAGGAACGTACACATGAACAGGTTGCAGAGACAAAGCACCGGGAGTCCTTGCTGGCTGCATTGGACTGCGTGCAAAGCTATTTTCTTGAAAAACTGAGAGCCGGAACAAGTGAGGAGTGTTCCAAGGCACGTGAATATGCGTATGGAAGATGGCCGGAGGAGTTCTGTTCCGTGGCAGGCATCGGCTATGCGCCCAAGGACGGTTCCGCATTCATGGAGTATTGCCGACAGAAGTCTCTTGCCGAGGAAAAGCTGTTCGAGCTTGGGATGCTCCGGCGTGGCGAGGACGGCAGCGTGTATGCCATGTTCCGCCAGCGCATCATGATTCCTGTACGGAACAGGTGGGGACGCATCATCGCCTATACGGCTAGGTACATCGGTGACAATCCGAAAGCTCCGAAGTATATCAACTCGGCCACCAGCGTGGTGTATTTCAAAGGTGAGACGATTTTCGGCATTGACAGGGCAAGCCGCCAGCGGGATGCGGACTACTTTATCATCGTGGAAGGTGCGCCGGACGTACTCCGAATGCAGTCCGTGGGGTATGAGAATACGGTGGCCGCTCTCGGTACGGCATGGACGGACGGTCAGTTCGACCAACTGAAAAAGTTCACCTCGTCCCTATGCTTCATACCGGATTCGGATGTGGCAGAGGGTAAACCATACGGTCCAGGGTTCGAGGCGGTCATGACAAACGGAATTGCCGCAATCAGGAAAGGCTTCCATGTGACGGTCAGGGAACTTCCGTTCGCAAAAATAGCAAATGATACGGGTGAAGAAAAATACGGCAAGAACGATGCCGACAGTTTCATTCGTTGTCGGGAGGACTATACCTCACTGGCCGAGAAGCATTTCATCATCTGGCTGGCACAAAAGCGTTTCTTCGTGGCTTCGTCATTGGTGGAGGAACGGAAATGTGTCTCTGAAATAGCCGATCTGCTGCGTTACGTGAAGGACCAGCTGGTGTTTGACCAGTGCGTCGAACAGCTTTCAAAGCTGCACGGCAAGGTAAAGCTGTGGCGTGATGCCGTATCACAGGCACGGGGTGAAGCCCGGAGGAAAAGCAACCGCTCCGATTCCATGAACGAGATGCAGCGTGAGGCGGAACTGCTGCGCCAGTTCGGCCTATTTGTACGTGAGAACTGCTATTATTCCGTCGGCGAGGATGATGACGAGCCGGTCAGAATATCCAACTTTGTCATGGAACCGCTGTTTCATATCGAGGACGAGAACAACGGTACCCGTATTTTCCGTATGAGGAACATGTACAACGTCTGCCGTGTCGTCGAGCTGAAGGAGTCTGAACTGTGTTCACTAAGCAACTTCCAGCAGAAGGTCGGTTCACTAGGCAACTATGTATGGCTGGCCAAGATAGACAGGCTCAATCGTGTCAAGGAATACCTCTATTCAAAGACCGATACGGCAGAGCGTGTCCGGAAACTGGGCTGGAATGCGACAGAGGGTTTCTTTGCCTTTGGCAACGGCATATTCGCCGGCGGCTCGTTCAGGGCTGTCAATGAACTGGGCATCGTCAGGGGTGATAACGGCAAGGCTTTCTATATACCGGCCACATCCAAAATCTACATTCACAACCAGGAAATCTTCCAGTTCGAGCGGCTGATGGTACACGAGAACCGCAACGGGGTAAAGCTGTATGATTATGTGTCAAGGTTGACAGAGGTATTCGGAGAGAACGCGAACGTCGCTTTCTGCTACCTGCTTGCCACCCTGTTCCGTGACATCATATTCAGCCGTACTCGTCATTTCCCCATACTCAACCTGTTTGGCGAGAAGGGAACCGGCAAGACCACGCTCGCCACCTCCCTCCAGTCCTTCTTCCTGCACGGGGTTGATCCGCCCAACCTGGGTGTCACCTCCGTTCCTGCCATGAACGACCGTGTATCGCAGGCGGTCAATACCCTTGTCGTGCTGGACGAATACAAGAACGACCTTGACATCCGCAAGATAGCCTATCTGAAAGGACTGTGGGGAGGCGGCGGACAGACCAAGAAGAATACGGGCACGGACGGGATGGCGGCACAGACCATCGTCACTACCGGCGTGGTGCTTTGCGGTCAGGACAAGCCCACGCAGGACATGGCACTTTATACCCGTGTCATCTTCCTTACCTTCTCGAAAACCTCTTTCAGCCAGGCGGAGAAGAAACATTATGAAGACCTGGTGGCTCTCTGTAATTTGGGGCTGACGCATCTCACGCTGGAAATACTGAACCATCGGGAGCTGTTCGAGAAGAATTTTCCGGAAATCTATTCCATCACGAAGCGTGAATTGGCCACGAAGTTAGAGAACGAGACCATCCATGACCGTATTTTCGGCAACTGGGTCATTCCGCTGGCCGCTTTCCGCACGTTAGAAACAGTGATAGACGTTCCATTTACCTATACGGAACTGTTTGATACGGCCATAAAAGGCATACGTGTTCAGAACGAGCTGGCCCAGGAGAGTTCGGAGATTGCCGACTTCTGGAACATGCTTCAGGGATTCCAGACATCAGGGAAGTGCATTGACCGGGTTCACTACCGTATCCGTTACATGAAATCGTTCCGACCTCTTTCTGTCAGGGAAGACATCGAGTTCAACGAGGCCCGTCCTATCCTCTACCTGAACATGGCGGCCATAGCCTCCCTGTTCAACAGCCGGAACATGAACGCTACGGCCAACCGATCGAACTGGTCCACCATCCTGTCGTATCTGAAATCACATCCGTCGTATCTCGGTCTGAAACAGGATAGGTTTACGATTCTGTCTCCAAGTGGTCTGCCGGAATATTCCATTGAGATTGTCAATGGCGAGCAGGTCAGGAAGGTCAAGGTGAACCGTCCGAAAGCATTGTGTTTTGACTACCAGCAATTAAAGGATACGTTCGGACTTGAACTTGAAACGGAAGTTGTATCTGATAATACAGAATTAGAAGGATATTGAATGTGACATTAAAGCCAAGTGTTTTCATCTGATTTCGGATTAAACACTTGGCATTAAATAGATTATTCTAATCTGTCTTTCTGGAAATAGGTTTCCATTAAACTTTTCAGATTGTTCTCTATAACTGACATGACTTCTTCAAAAGGAATATTGACTTTCCATTTGATTTTTTTCAAAAACAACTGCCAGCGTTTAATTCGCTCAGGATCTGTTTTGAAATCGTCAGTAAACAGTTTCAAATTGGGATTATATTCCAATTTTCTGTTTTCGAAAGTTGCATTGATTGCTTCTTGTAATGTAGTCTTATCTATATCCTTTGTTGTAAGAATCTGATAGCAATCAAAGAAATCCTTCATTCTACTATTCAGTACATCACGATCTATCATTGTATGGAATTTCTCAGCTACTACGGTTTCTATCGAATATGCCTGAATATTAATGGATGGATTATCAGGTAGAAGTAATGGAAAATCCACAGTTTCAGGACATGGCGTAACCACATCTCCAAAACCGATGTCAATAGACATATTGTGTTCAATAGTATCCAAATATCCGGTAAAATAAAAGCGGGTCCCGGGATATTCTTTTTCCACTGTAATAGGTTCTGCTCTGATACTATCCACATTAAATACAACACCATCTTTCTCACAAGGAATACTTAGAATTTCTTTGAATACAGATTCCAAATGTTTCCTGTCACGACTTATTCTTTTTGCCATAAAGTCAACATCCACGGTAGGTCGGGCATCCAATCCATCCATTGCATACAAAAGCGAACCACCTTTCAATAGAAAGTTGTCCTTAAACTGACTTACTGAAACACGATACAGCAGCCGTTCGTTAAAATACCGTGCTAATAAATACATATATTCATGGCCGGAAGTTTTTTTCAAGTTCAGGAGCTTTTCTCTGACGGACTTCCCGTAATTGGTTATTTTTCTTTTCATTATTCTAATGTTATTTCAATGAAATAGTTAAGTGTTTTATATACTCTCAATTTCTTAGCGTAATCATATAAGCGACTAAGATTTCTGTCATTCCGTTTCAGATATGTTCTTACGACTTCTGCACATATATCCATACCAATTTTATTTCGATACTTGATGGCATCGCAAACACTTCTTTCTAAGTCTGTCATTCGTATTGTGTGACCGGAAACATTTTGTTCAATAACACCAATATCAAAATACTCATCCTTCCAATAATAAAGTTGTATAGGAATACTATCTGGAAGAACAATTTTTCTTTTACTTCTTATGGCTATACAAAATGCGGGGGGGACAGTTGTTGAAAGCTGGTAATAAGACCAGGCATTATATAGGCATACAACACCGCCAGGTATTATTCGCTCTATATCTACCATCGTGCTGAAAAGAGCTGTTGGCTCAGCATAAACCCCTTGGCGTACCCGTATAAGTTCGCCTCTTTCTACAGCTCGAAGTACTCGTTTATATTCAGAGCGATTAGAAAGATCTTTTACGGACAGAACCCCACCTTTGTTTGCCAACATATCTGTTATATTTTCCATATCTTGGTATTTTCTATTGCAAAGTTATTGAATTTATCCGAATAATGGGTATTTATCTACGGATAATATAAATATTTTCCGTAATTAAATCCCCTATACTAGAATCTAATCTTATCTAAGACTTCCTATAACTTTCAAAAAAATATCTGCACATATTTTCATGTTGACAGCGTTGACAAAGCATAATACATTTAGTACCAAATAGTTTATATTGAAAATCAGCGTTGACAAACGTTGACAAAGGTAGCCACTTTCAGAAAAACCCAAGATATTTGGAGCCAAAGGTTGACAAATCACGATATACTATTTATTTCTTCTTTTAATAAAGAAAAAGATAATATATTGTATGATAGTAGCTTATGGCAAACCTTATAAGATACGTTTGACGTTGGCTCCCTTGTCAACGCTGTCAACCTCTAAATATATGCCCTTCTTGTTTTCTTGTAACGCATACATTTCTCAATGTAGTCTTAAACATTACAGCGTTTGATAACACATATTTCTTGAAAATCCCATTAAATAGCTGATATTCCAATATCTAACGTATTGATATATATGTATTCCGATTTTATCTTTATGGCAAAGCGAAGTTGGATATGGATTTACACAAGTTGTTTTTGGAAGTTCTTCCCGGTCGGATATACTCCGTCAGTGAAGCCGCACGTTATTTGGGTGTTCACAGGTGTACTGTCTATGCCTATATCAGTCATCCCGAAAGGCCTTTGCCTTTTGTGAAAATGCAGGACAAGACGAAACTTATGTTTCGTGGAGCGGACTTGATAGCCTATAAAGCAGCCGGTCTCCCGAAGAAAGGCCGCAGACGGAAAGACGGCAGGGTCGGATGCCACTGACGCTTTCCGTTCCGGTCAATTTAGCCAATGATGCGTAAACGGACTTTTACCTGTTGCCTTTGACAAGTCGCAGGCAAGAAGCCATACCTTTGTACGTATGTCCTCCATGTCCGCAACGGCTTGCAGGTAGCGTGCCGGGGATGTCGCTCCGGACTTTATCATCCACTCCCACGCACACACTTCGGGGTTGATGGCATCCACGAAGGACATTATTTCCGATATAAGATTTTCCATCTTGCCATTCTTCATTTCAGCGGTAAAACAGAACGCTACACCGCCAAGTGTTTTCCGCTTAAAATTGAAGCATCGAATGCCGTTTTCCATTCTCGTTGATACATTCCAGCCGTTTATGGCTGCAATGTGAATAATTTGGTCGTCTGTCATGTCAGTATGAGTCAGTTGTTATGAAACAAACATAAGCCGGTCCGCCATATTCCCTTTGAAACATGGCAGGCTGCTTAATATAGTCTTAGTCCTATGCTATTTCTCTGATTGCGTCAAGAAGGTCCTCCACCATTTTCTCTGCCGCTTCCATGTCTTCAAGTACATCTCTCATACGGTAAGGTGCTCCGTTTTTTCCGTGTCCCCTGTTGTCAAGCCACAGATACGTTTCCTCGTCCACGTCGAAGTCATCGTAATAGTTCTCCATGTCCGTTATCAGACTGTCAAGGTCTTTGCCTTTCATTGTAGCCGTAAAGGAAAAGTTCTGCCCTGCCGGAGTGAATTTTGAAAACTCGAAGATGACTATCCCATTCTTCTGTCCGGCATCCGCACTTACATTCCAGCCGTTCGTTTCACCGCATCGGACAACTGTATCTATTCTGTCTTTTTTGCGCATATCGTTTTTGTTTTATGTCAGCCGTAGTGTCAAGCCACGGCTGACGGTTTATAAACTCAATCTTCAAATCTCGCAAGGAAACGTTGCAGACGGTGGTCATTCAGCCTGCAAAGCGGTGCAGGCTGGAAGTTCATTTGCTGCCGTACCTGCAATTTGCCAAGGCCTTGTGCCGTAAGGTCAAGCTCCACTTCCGACAGCTCGTTCAGTGAAATGTAGCCGTACTCGTCCTCCATAAGTCCGACAACTATACCGAAAAGAATGGTGTCATTACCTTCTGTCTCTCCTTCAAGAATGAACCAGCGGACAGAACCGAGGGCAAAAACCGCACGGCAAACAGCGTCCTTTCCCTTGCCGTCTTGGGAATAAAGGGGATAGCCTTTCAAGGCTTCCTCCAACATGGGTGTCATAAGCCTGCACATAATCAGTCAAATTTAATTTCGTCCTCGTAAACGTCTATTTCCGCTCCGCTGCTGAACTGCACGGTAAAGCCTTTTGCGGTTTTGGCGATGATTGTACCACGATGATAGCCACGCCACGGTGCTATCAGCTCACATTGCTGTCCGTATTCCGGAAAATCTGTATCGTCCCACATATCAGTAAGTTTTAGTGTTTGAAAATTCGGGGTCATAAATAAGTTCTCTTTCAATCAGATATTGGTACGCTTCCGAAGCGAGCCGTGAAGCCCACTCGTTGCGTTCGTCATAAAAGCCATTTTGGTAATTGTGCGCCAACTGCCGCATGAAGCCGATGAATACCTTGAACATCTGCTGCTGGAGGTAGCGGTGCGCTCTGGTCAGTTCCCTGCCGGTCTTGTCGGCGGAACACATCCGTCCGTTCACGAAGTTTGCAAACTCTTGGGCGAAAGCCTCGTCCTGCCCGGAGACTGTCGCTCCTGAAAATTCCTGATAGTCCATATTGTTACAATTTAGATGGTTGCCTGATAATAAATCCAAGGTTCGGGTGACACGTTGTAGATATAATCGCCACACCGCACCAGTAAACACCTGCTCCCATAATAGAGCCTCTTCATGCCTCGGACACTTCCTGTCCTGTGAAAGTTGGGAAAGCGGTCTATGCCAACTCTTCGTCCTTGCTCGATAGTCATTTTTCTTACTCGCATAATCCTTTAAGTTTGGAGGTTTCAATTCTTTTCCCTCTTGTGAAGCTCCTTTGAGCCTCGTGGTCGGGAAAACCGTTTTTCGTGCAGGCCGGACTGCGGACGTAAAGGGAGATAAGGCAAGTGTGAGATCAGAGAGCGCGGACGGAATACCCAAATTTTGGAGGAACGGGAAAATTTGCGGAAGGCTGCCGTCAAGCCCTCCGACCGAAAGCGCCAGCGACACTTGACGTTCTCCCTGTCCGCAGTAGCTTTGCACGTAAAAAACGGCTCCCGACTACGAGACTCAAATGGTTGTCAAGCCACATTCGTCTTACATTTTTCGGAGAACAGATTATCACCTTGCAGGCAAGTATCCATATATATGAAGAATATTCTGAAACGCCGTTGCCGTTGTGAGAGCCTGTAAAATGGAGCAAAGCGTAGTCTTGCAGGCTCTCTCTATGGCAACGGACTGGAAACTTCCATCAATCGTAGTAACCTGTCAGCTGGAACTTACTTGGTGTCATAGACACGGAGTAAGTCAGCAAACGAATTTTCATAGTATCACAAAATCTCATAACCTCTCACATAATCCAATGTTTAATGTATTGCAAGCAATTTTCATAAGCCATACCTTTAGGACAAAATACTGATTTATAGTGATATATGTATAGTCAGATGCCAGCTGACCTAATATTCTATATATTATATAGCAACTCAATCGAATAGAAGTATGGCAACAATTAAAATCAAATTTCGTGCATCCTCTTCCACAGAGAATGAGGGTACCTTATTTTATCGAGTAACACATAATCGGATAGTACGACAAATTAGTTCAGGGTATAAAGTCTTTCCGCAAGAATGGAACGCTGAAAAAGAATGCCTCGTTTTACCAGTAGAATCAGATTCTATACGACGAAACTATTTGGTTTCGCTGAAGGAAACTTTATTAGATGATACCAAACAACTGAAAAGTATTATCAACCGACTAGAACGGAGTGGCGAGGTGTATACGGCAGATAAAATTGTATATCTATTTTTACATCCGATAATAGGACATGGTTTTATCGCTTTTGCTCGTCAAGAAATTGAAAATCTTAAAAAGATAGGAAAAAAAAGTAAAGTAAAGAGTTATACTACTACATTGAAAAGTTTCTCCCGATTCCGTAATGACAAGGAATTATTACCAGAAGAAGTGAACTCTGATATAATAGAAGCATATGAAACGTATCTGGAATCCGTAAAAGTATGTCCAAACACTATCTCGTTCTATATGCGTAATTTACGAGCAATCTACAACCGTGCCGTAGCCAAAGAACTAACCGTTCAAAGATTTCCATTCAAACAAGTCTATACAGGTATCGACAAAACAGTGAAACGTGCAGTATCGATAGAGGTTATTCGGCAAATAAGAGATTTAGATCTAACCTTGCATCCTTCGATGGAATATGCGAGAGATATGTTTCTTTTTTCATTTTACACTCGTGGTATGTCCTTTGTAGATATGGCATTTCTGTTGAAAAAAGACTTACAAAATGGAGTTTTAACTTATCGTCGCCATAAGACCAACCAGTTATTGTTCATTAAATGGGAAAAACAAATGCAAGAAATCATTGACAAATACGACACTTCTAACACTAATTACTTGCTACCTATTATCAGAAATAAAGACCAAAATGATCGAAAACAATATGAAAATGAATGTCATCGAATTAACCGGAATCTAAAGAAGATTGGCAAACTCATAAATCTTTCTATACCACTTACTACCTACGTAGCCCGTCACGGATGGGCAAGCATTGCGCAAAAAGAAGAGATTCCTATTGCAACCATAAGCAAAGCAATGGGACATGATTCGGAAAAAACAACACGTATTTATCTTGATTCTCTTGATACATCTATTGTGGATAAGGCAAATAGTACTATTCTTAATTTATTGTAAGCTTAATTTGTTGAGCAAATTTGCTCTTCTCTTTTTAAGAGAAGTACACCGAGTACAAAGTTATGGAAATATAATGAGAATACTTTATAATTGAGACGAAAATATGCTATTTCTTAGAAAAACAAGTATATCAAACAAAAAATATTCAGCACTTTGTTGAGTAAAAGA
>NZ_FR882974.1:0-6232 GCF_000435115.1 Bacteroides sp. CAG:633
CGCCGCGAACGGCGGGCTTTCACCCTCGTCACGCCACAGCAGTATCAGCTGTTCTGATTCCGGCGGCAGGCTATCCGCATCGTTTCCACCTGTGGTAACCACCGTAACCACTTGCGGGAACCGTGTTCCCCACTTGTGGGAACGGCAGTTCCCGCAAGTGGAAACCAGAGGAAACACCCGTCAGACGGCTCAGCGCATCACCTCACGACCGATCACCTGCGGATAGTACTCGTACTCCAGCGCATGTACCTTGGCCGCCACGTCCGCAGCCGTATCGTCGGGCAACACTGCGCAACGGTACTGGGCAATGACTTCGCCCTCGTCGTAGTGCTCGTTAATATAATGTATAGTGATTCCACTCTCCGTCTCGCCGGCAGCCACCACGGCCTCGTGCACGCGGTCGCCGTACATGCCTTTGCCCCCGAACTTGGGCAGCAGCGAAGGGTGTATGTTGACAATCTTATTGGGATAGGCCCGAAGCAGACAATCGGGGACGCGCGCCAGGAAACCTGCCAGCACCACAAAGTCGATGCCCTGCTCGCGAAGCAGCGCAAGCACCGGCTCGCCGTCCGCCCAGTCTTCCTTGCCGAAATAAGCACACGGAACGTCCAGTTTGCGCGCACGTTCCAACACAAACGCATGTTGCCGGTTCGTCAGGACCAGCTTCACTTTCACCTCTTCGCTACCTTGAAAGTAGCGGATGATATTCTCGGCATTCGTACCGTTGCCGGATGCAAAAATCGCGATGTTTTTCCCCATATTTTTCTCAATCTGTGCACAAAACCGTGAAAATTGTGCAAAAATCTGCATTTTGTTCGCCAAATATTTGTTAGAAACGATAAATATTCATTCCTTTGCCCCGCAAAATTAAAGAAATAAAACTAATTATTAATTAAAAACTTAAAGTTATGTCTGAAATTGCATCAAGAGTAAAAGCGATTATCGTCGATAAATTAGGCGTTGAAGAATCAGAAGTTACTAACGAAGCTAGCTTCACTAACGATCTGGGAGCAGACTCTCTTGACACTGTAGAACTTATCATGGAATTCGAGAAAGAATTCGGTATCTCTATCCCCGACGACCAAGCTGAGAAGATTGGGACTGTAGGCGATGCTGTATCTTACATCGAAGAACACGCTAAGTAATTTTAATCCGTTCATTTCTTAGTATGGAATTAAAAAGAGTTGTAGTAACAGGTCTCGGCGCCATTACTCCCATTGGCAACAACGTTCAGGAATTCTGGGATAGCCTTGTGAATGGGGTTAGTGGAGCTGGACCTATTACTCATTTCGACGCATCCCTTTTCAAGACCCAATTTGCATGCGAAGTGAAGAACTTCAATGCAAGCGACTATATCGACCGCAAGGAAGCCCGCAAGATGGACTTGTATACACAATATGCCATCGCTGTAGCCAAACAAGCCGTAAGCGATTCCGGTCTTGATGTCGAAAATGAGGATTTAAACAGAATCGGCGTCATCTTTGGTGCCGGTATCGGTGGAATCCGTACCTTCGAAGAAGAAGCAGGCAACTATGCCATCAACGGCAAGGAAATGGGTCCTAAGTTCAATCCGTTCTTCATCCCCAAGATGATTTCGGACATCGCTGCCGGACAAATTTCTATCCTGTACGGTTTCCATGGTCCCAACTACGCAACCTGCTCAGCATGTGCCACCTCTACTAACGCCATAGCCGATGCATTCAACCTCATCCGTCTGGGTAAGGCCAATGCCATCGTAACCGGAGGTTCCGAAGCTGCCATCGCCGCTTGCGGTGTAGGCGGATTCAACGCCATGCATGCATTATCCACGCGTAACGATTCGCCCGAAACAGCCTCACGTCCCTTCAGCGCAAGCCGCGACGGTTTCGTAATGGGTGAAGGCGGCGGCTGTCTGGTTCTCGAAGAACTGGAACACGCCAAGGCACGCGGCGCTAAAATATATGCAGAAGTAGCCGGCGTAGGAATGTCTGCCGATGCTCACCACCTCACAGCTTCCCACCCCGAAGGCCTGGGAGCCAAGCTCGTGATGAGAAACGCATTGGAAGATGCAGGCATGCAGCCTGAAGAAGTAGATTACATCAACGTACACGGTACTTCGACTCCCGTGGGAGACATCTCGGAAGTGAAAGCTATCCAGGAAGTATTCGGAAAACATGCTTACGAGCTGAACATCAGCTCTACCAAGTCAATGACAGGACACCTGCTGGGTGCTGCCGGAGCGGTAGAATCCATCGCAAGTATTCTGGCCATCAAGAACGGCATCGTTCCCCCGACCATCAACCACGAAGAAGGAGACAATGACGAAAACATCGACTATGACCTGAACTTCACCTTCAACAAAGCACAGAAGCGCGAAGTAAACGTTGCCTTGTCCAACACATTCGGATTCGGCGGTCATAACGCATGCGTCATCTTCAAGAAGTACGCAGAATAATTCAGCATCGTGTTACGCAATCAAATAGACAAGATAAGGCTCCTGTTTCACAAAGACAGGAAGTCTTATCTTTGTTTTTATAAGATACTGGGCTTCTACCCGCGCAACATACAAATTTACCAGCAGGCACTGCTGCACAAATCCACCTCCCTGCGTTCCGAAAAAGGCCGTCCCCTGAACAACGAACGGCTGGAATTTCTCGGCGACGCCATCCTCGACGCCATCGTAGGCGACATCGTCTATCGTCATTTCGAAGGGAAACGCGAAGGTTTCCTGACCAATACCCGCTCCAAAATCGTACAGCGCGAAACACTGAACAAGCTGGCCGTGGACATCGGACTGGACAAACTGGTAAAGTCGTCCACCCGCTCGTCGTCGCACAACAGCTACATGTACGGCAATGCTTTCGAAGCCTTCATCGGTGCCATATACATCGACCAGGGCTACGACCGCTGCAAGCAGTTCATGGAGAAGAAAATATTCAAGAGCTACATCGACCTGGACAAGATGTCGCGCAAAGAAGTCAACTTCAAGTCCAAGCTCATCGAGTGGAGCCAGAAAAACAAACTGGAAGTATCTTTCGAACTCATCGAACAGCTTTTGGACAAGGACTACAATCCTATGTTCCATACCGAAGTCCGCATTCTGGGGCTTTCGGCCGGAAAAGGTACAGGCTATTCGAAAAAAGAATCGCAGCAAAACGCTGCACAAATGGCTCTGAAGAAGCTGAAGAGCGACCCGCAGTTCATGGAAAGCCTCGAAGCACTCAAAGCGCAAGCCACTGCCGCTGCAGCCCAAGCCGCCGAAGAGTCTCAAGCAACCGAAGCCGAACCGGCACAAGCGGACAGCACCGCTCCTGCGAGCGAACCGCTTGCCGTCATCGAGACTGAAATAACCGTCGAAGCCGAAATCGACGCATCCGCTCCGGAAACGACAGACAACCTGCTGACGGAATCGTCCGACGACACTTCCGCCTCTAAAGCATGAAACGAGGCCATAGGCCCCGTTCCACTTTCATTATACTCAAGTTTCAGGTAATTTCCTACTTTATCCGAAGCAGACCCCCATCCGTCTGCCTTGCACCACCAGGTCGTGGTCTTCGGTCACCAGCTTCAGCTTGCCGGCTATCTCGTCCAGCGATACCGACGATATTTCGTTGCCTTTCAGCGTTATCATGCGTCCGAACTGGCCGTTGGCTATCAGTTCCGTGGCATGGCCTCCCATGCGGGTGGACAGGTTGCGGTCGAACGGTGTAGGCGAACCGCCCCGCTGTGTGTATCCCAACACTGTTTCGCGTGTCTCGATGCCCGTCTCGTACTCTATCTCCTGGGCAATGTATTCGCCCGCCCGCTTGCGTCCGTCTGTCTGTATGCCTTCGGCCACCACGACAATCGAATACGGTTTTCCCTTCTTCAGGCGGTTCAGAATCGTTTCGCCTACATTATGGATATTGTAAGGGATTTCCGGAATCAAAATCACATCGCCACCTCCAGCCATGCCCGAATACAGAGCTATCCAGCCTGCCTTGTGCCCCATTACTTCGATCACCATCACGCGTTTGTGCGAACTGGCCGTAGAATGCAGGCGGTCGATCGCTTCGGTAGCTATGCTGACAGCCGAGTCGAAGCCGAATGAGAAGTCTGTTCCCCAAATGTCGTTATCGATTGTTTTAGGGATGGAAACGATGTTCAGCCCCATAGCCGCCAGTTTGGCAGCAGTCTTCTGCGTTCCGTTTCCTCCGATGCAAACCAGACAATCCAGGCCCAGTTCACTAACATTCCTGAGGATCAGTGAAGGCTTGTCGACGTCCGATATAATGCCGCCGCGTTTGAAAGGCTTCTCGCGCGAAGTACCCAGCATGGTACCGCCCAGATTGAGCAGCCCCGACAGAGATTGTTCCGTCAGCGTTTCCACATCTTTTGTCAGCAGTCCCTGAAAACCGCTGTGAATACCGATCACCTCCATTGCATAGTGATTGATGGCTGTCTTGCATACACCACGAATCGTAGCATTGATGCCGGGACAGTCGCCTCCCGAGGTCAGAATTCCAATCTTCATAACGTATTAGTTTAAATTTCCTTTCTTTTCATCTATATGGACGTAAAGGTAGAAAAAAAACAGAAAAAAGATAGAGAAGACGATAAATAAGATTATTTTTGCGCCTTGAAAATCTGATCTCAATAAGAAAGATGAATATTACTAATTTACTGAATAAGATATATTTCACTCCTCGCTATAAAGAGATTGAGCTCTATGCAAACCGTGCCGAAGAACTACAGCAACGAGTGTTGCAGCGGTTGTTGCACAAAGCCGCCGGCACCGAATGGGGAAAGAAATACGACTATGCCTCCATCCGTACTTACGAAGATTTCAAGAAAAGACTTCCCATACAGACTTACGAAGAGATAAAGCCCTACGTGGAACGACTGAGAGCCGGAGAACAGAACCTGCTCTGGCCAAGCGAAATACGTTGGTTTGCCAAATCGTCGGGCACTACAAACGACAAGAGCAAGTTCCTGCCTGTCAGCCGCGAGTCGCTGAAAGACACGCACTACCGCGGAGGCACCGACGCCGTGGCATTGTATCTGCAACAGAATCCCCAAAGCCGCTTCTTTACGGGAAAGGGTCTGATACTGGGCGGAAGTCACGCACCCAACCTGAATACCAACCATAGCCTGGTGGGCGACCTCTCGGCCATCCTGATGGAAAACCTCAACCCGCTGGTCAACTACATCCGTGTGCCGAGCAAGCAGACGGCACTGATGGAGCACTTCGAACCCAAAATGGAGGCCATCGCACGCGAAACCATCCATGCCAACGTCACCAACCTGTCCGGCGTCCCCTCGTGGATGCTGGTGCTCATCAAGCACATTCTGGAGAAGACGGGCAAGCAAAGCCTCGAAGAAGTGTGGCCCAACCTGGAGGTGTTCTTCCACGGCGGTGTGGCCTTCACGCCCTACCGCGAACAATACAAAGATGTCATCCGCAGCCCCCGCATGCACTATGTGGAGACTTACAACGCCTCCGAAGGTTACTTCGGCACCCAGAGCGACCCTGCCGACCCGTCGCTGCTGCTGATGATAGACTACGGCGTCTTCTACGAGTTCATCCCCTTGGAAGACGTAGGCAAGGAACAGCCGCGCGTCTATAGCCTGACGGAAGTGGAACTGGGCAAGAACTACGCCATGGTCATCTCCACTTCGGCCGGTCTCTGGCGTTACATGATAGGGGACACCGTGAAGTTCACGTCGAAGAATCCTTATAAGTTTGTCATCACCGGCCGCACCAAACACTTCATCAATGCCTTTGGCGAGGAGCTCATCGTGGACAACGCCGAGAAAGGTCTGACCCGCGCCTGTGCCGAGACGGGTGCCCGCATCACCGATTACTCCGCCGCACCGGTCTTCATGGACGAGCATGCCAAGTGCCGCCACCAGTGGCTCATCGAGTTTGCCCAGATGCCGGACAGTCTGGAGAAGTTTGCCCGCATCTTGGACGACACGCTGAAAGAAGTCAACTCCGACTACGAAGCCAAACGCCAGAACAACCTGGCTCTGCAACCGCTGGAAGTAATCGTGGCCCGACAAGGCCTCTTCCACGACTGGCTGGATCAGAAAGGCAAGCTGGGCGGACAGCACAAGATTCCTCGCCTGAGCAATACACGCGAGTACATTGAAGAGATGCTGAAGCTGAACCAGTAACAAGGAGCCTCTCAAAATCATTATACAATAATCCCCCCGCCCAGCAGCAACCCCTCGGCATCGTAAAAGGCAGCTGCCTGCCCCGAGGCAATGGCTT
>NZ_FR882975.1:0-7807 GCF_000435115.1 Bacteroides sp. CAG:633
CCCCCGGCCCCTCTCCCAAGGAGAGGGGAGAGAGGAGCGGGAGTAAATCTGGCTGGGGAATATTTGTCTCTGCTCTCACCTTTCGCTATCTTTACATAATATAGGATTCGGTTCGGCATAGTCAAATTGAAAACTTTGGTTTTCCATTTGTCTCTGCTCTCACCTTTCACTATCTTTGCACCGTTTATGTTTTTTGTCAGATAGAACATGATGAATTTGTATACTCCGGTAGAGATACCGTCCGACTGGCCCCGGCTGACTCATCGGGACCACCTGATGCTGATGGGTTCGTGCTTTGCTTCGAACATTGGTGCAAGGCTGTTGCAGGCCAAGTTCGCTTGCGAAGTCAATCCGTATGGCGTACTTTACAATCCGCTTTCCATCTCGGCCGCTTTGCGTGAGATTGGTTCCGGCAAGCAATATACCGGAGACGATTTGTTTTGGGCAGGCGGTTGCTGGCACAGCCCCATGCACCATAGCGACTTTTCGGCTGCCGATCCGGACGAAGTATTGCACAATATCAATGCCCGGCTGTCTGTCGCCCGCCAGTGGCTGTCTTCGCTCGACGTACTACTGCTGACGTTCGGCACTTCGTGGGTGTACGAGGACGGGCAGACGGGGCGCATTGTAGGCAACTGTCACAAGCTGCCGGAAAGCTGTTTCCGCCGTCGCCGGCTGTCGGTGGAGGAGATTGTGGACGACTATGCGGACCTGTTGACAACTTTGTGGAAGCAGCGTCCCGGGCTGCGGGTGATTCTGACGGTCAGTCCCATCCGCCACGTGCGCGACGGCCTGCATGCCAACCAGCTCAGTAAGGCAACCTTGCTGCTGGCCATCGACGCTTTGCAACAGCAGTTTGCCGGGCGCATCTTCTATTTTCCGGCCTACGAATTGCTGAACGACGAGTTGCGCGATTACCGTTTCTATGCCGACGATCTGGTCCATCCGTCCGACCTGGCGGTGGGCTACGTGTGGCAACGTTTTTCGGAAGCCTGCTTTGCAAAGGAAACGTTACAGATTATAGAAGAAAGTGAAAATATCGGCAAGATGCTGCAACATAAGCCTTTCCGTCCCGAGTCTGAAGAGTATAAGCGTTTTTTAGGACAAATTGTGTTAAAAATAGACCGACTTAACAGAAAATATCCGTACTTAGACTTCAAAAATGAAAGAGAGATATGTCATACACGATTGAAAATATAGCAGAGGTGACAGGTGCCAGACGCGTAGGAGACGTGCCTGCCACCATTGACTGGCTGTTGACAGACAGCCGTTCGCTGAGTTTTCCTGAAGAAACCTTGTTCTTTGCACTTACTACCAAACGGAACGACGGTACGCGTTACATTCCCGAACTGTATGCACGGGGCGTGCGCAATTTTGTGGTCAGCGAAGAGAAGTTTCAGCAACTCGAAAGCGAAAAACTGGCGGGATGTAATTTTCTGGTGGTTCCGAATACGCTGAAGGCGCTTCAGAAGCTGGCAGAAGTGCATCGCGACCGTTTCCAGATTCCGGTGATAGGCATAACGGGCAGTAACGGAAAGACGGTAGTCAAGGAGTGGCTGCACCAGTTGCTCAGTCCCGAGCGTGCCATTGTGCGTTCGCCGCGCAGTTATAATTCGCAGATCGGTGTACCTTTGTCGGTATGGCAGATGCACGAGGCTGCCGACCTGGCCATTTTCGAGGCCGGTATTTCCGAACCGGGCGAAATGCGTGCCTTGCAGAACATGATTAAGCCTACCATCGGTATCCTGACCAATATCGGAGGGGCGCATCAGGAGAATTTCTTCTCTTTGCAGGAAAAGTGCATGGAAAAGCTGACCCTGTTTAAGGACTGCGATGTAGTGATATACAATGGTGATGACGAGTTTATCTGCAACTGCGTGGCCAAGTCGATGCTGTCGGCCCGTGAGATAGCCTGGAGTTGCAAGGACATGGAGCGTCCGCTATACGTCAGCAAGATTGAGAAGAAAGACAACTGTACAGTGATTTCCTACCGTTACCTGGATATGGATAACAGCTTTACGCTGCCTTTCATCGACGATGCGTCGATCGAGAACTCGCTGAACTGTCTGGCTGCCTGTCTGTACCTGATGCTTCCGGCCGAACAGATTACCGAGCGTATGGCAAGGCTGGAGCCGGTGGCCATGCGTCTGGAGGTGAAAGAAGGTAAAAACGGTTGCCTGCTGATTAACGACAGTTACAACAGCGACTTGAGCTCGCTGGACATCGCCCTCGACTTTCTGGACCGCCGTTGCGCCGTCAGTGGTGGGGAAAAAGGAACACCGCTGAAGAAAACCCTTATCCTGTCGGACATACTGGAGACGGGACAGAATACGCCTACGCTGTACAGGCAGGTTGCCCAGTTGGTAAACCGGCGTGGCATTGAACGCATCATCGGGGTAGGAAACGACATCTCTTTGTCGGCCGACCGCTTTAACGTGGAAAAAGCTTTCTATCCCGATACGCAATCGCTGATAAAGGCTGTCGGCCAACGCGAACTCCGTCTGGAAAATGAAATCATACTGATAAAGGGAGCGCGGAAGTTTGGCTTCGACGCACTGACCGAAGTGCTGGAGAAGAAGGTGCACGAAACCATTCTGGAAGTCAACCTCGGAGCAATGGTGGCCAACTTGAATCATTACCGCAGTTTCCTGAAGCCTGAGACGAAAATGGTCTGCATGGTGAAAGCCTCGGCCTATGGTGCCGGGTCGTACGAAATAGCCAAGACCTTGCAGGAACACCACGTCGACTACCTGGCTGTAGCTGTGGCCGACGAAGGTTCCGACTTGCGCAAGGCGGGTATTACCTCGAACATCATGATCATGAATCCGGAAATGACCGCTTTCAAAACCATGTTCGACTATGCGCTTGAGCCCGAAGTCTACAGTTTTCACCTGCTGGATGCCCTGATAAAGGAGGCTGAGAAGGAAGGTATAGCCAACTTCCCCATCCACATCAAGCTGGATACCGGTATGCACCGTCTGGGATTTGCCCCTGCCGACATGCCCCGGCTGATTGAACGGCTGAAGGAGCAGAATGCGCTGATTGTCCGTTCGGTGTTCTCGCATCTGGTGGGCAGCGACGGTGCGCAGTTCGATTCGTTTACCCGTCATCAGATAGAAACGTTCGAGAAGGCTTCTGCCGAACTTCAGGCAGCTTTCCCGCACAAGATTCTTCGTCACATCTGCAACTCGGCGGGTATTGAGCGTTTTCCCGGCGCGCAGTTCGATATGGTACGCCTGGGCATAGGGTTGTATGGCATTGATCCGTTCGACAATTCCATTATTAATAATGTAAGCACGCTGAAGACGACCATCCTGCAAATCCGCGATGTACCGGCCGAAGATACGGTAGGGTATAGCCGCAAGGGACACCTGACCCGTGCTTCGCGCATTGCAGCCATCCCCATCGGCTATGCCGACGGCCTGAACCGCCATTTGGGCAACGGACACGCCTATTGCCTGGTCAACGGCCAGCGCGCTCCGTATGTGGGTAACATTTGTATGGACGTCTGCATGATCGACGTGACGGACATTGACTGCAAGGAAGGCGATACGGTGGAAATCTTCGGCGACCATCTGCCTATCACAGTGCTGTCCGATGCGCTCGACACCATTCCTTACGAAGTGCTGACCAGTGTGTCGACCCGGGTAAAGCGTGTGTACTATCAGGACTGAAGTAAGTAGACTTTTTGCTAAAAAGCAAGTTTTGGAAGGTGCCAAAGGAATTTTTGCTATTTTTGCAGCAGAATTAAATAAATAAGTGAATATATGACAAATTTATTGCTATTGGGCTTCTTGCCCAGCGGATCCGAGTGGTTAATCATTCTTCTGGTGATTCTGCTGTTGTTTGGCGGAAAGAAAATTCCCGAACTGATGCGCGGATTGGGCAAAGGCGTGAAGAGCTTTAAGGAAGGAGTCAACGAAGCGAAGGAAGAAATCAACAAGGCGAAAGAAGAAATAGACGAACCGGCGGACAAGGCAGAGAAGAAATGAGGGGAGAAGTTGTCCCTGATAGCGGTAGAATAGCGTATGGCGGATAAGGAGTTGACTTTCTGGGATCATCTGGACGAACTGCGTCGGGTGCTGTTTCGTGTGCTCGGTGTGTGGTTCGTGCTGGCCGTAGGTTATTTTATTGCGATGCCTTATCTGTTCGACAGGGTCATCCTGGCTCCCTGCCACAACGACTTTGTCTTCTACGACCTTCTGCGCTGGATCGGGCAGGAGCTGGACCTGCACGATGACTTCTTCACGCAGGAGTTCCACGTCAAACTGATCAATATCAATCTGGCGGCACCTTTCTTCATCCACATGTCTACGGCATTCTGGATGTCGGTAGTGACTGCCGCTCCCTATATGTTCTACGAGGTGTGGCGCTTTATTCGTCCTGCCCTCTATCCGAACGAGGTGAAAGGCGTGCGGAAGGCGTTGGGCATCGGGACGGTAATGTTCTTTGTGGGGGTGTTGCTGGGCTATTTCATGGTCTATCCGCTGACGCTGCGTTTCCTGTCTACCTATCAGCTGAGCAGTGCTATCGAGAATCAGATATCGCTGAATTCCTACATTGACAATTTCATGATGCTGGTGCTGTGCATGGGGTTGGCGTTCGAACTGCCCCTGGTCACCTGGCTGCTTTCGCTGCTGGGGGTGGTCCATAAGGATTTTCTGCGCAAATACCGCCGTCATGCCATTGTGCTGATTGTCATAGCCGCAGCCATCATTACTCCTACGGGCGATCCTTTCACGCTGACGGTAGTCGCCGTGCCGTTGTATCTGCTTTACGAGTTAAGCATCCTGATGATACGGGAGAAGAAAGAGTGACATAGTAAAGTTTAACTGTCATCGATACGCTTTGGCATGTTCTTTGCAAGGATGGCGGGTGATAATTTTATGTTTCACTTTTTAATATGGAGGTCTTAGTATATGGGAGCTGCAGGTAATAAAAAACCGAAAAAGCCGAAAGATAAGCACCATGTTCCGGCTTACGAAATGGCAGAGGCTATGAACGAAGCAAATAAGAAGCCGAGAAACCAGAAGAAATAAGGCGCTTTTTCCTTACCTTTGCATCATGGAAAACGATGTAAGGGAATATTATGATTTACTGCTGGAGGTGACGAAGGCATCCGACGAAGTGTTGGAGATGGCCTATCGGCAGTTGCGCGAGTTGCTGGAGCAACTTTGCCGCACACAGATGCCCGACAGCAGTTTGCAGATGACCGACCTTTCCGCCCGTATCAACTTTGTGGCGTCAAAAGTCGGCCTTTCTGTTGTTGAGCAGAACCGGCTGCACACTTTCCGGTTGACCTCCAATGCCATTCTGAACCGGCAGGCCATGCCACAGCGCGACCAACTGTTGCGCGATGCCAAGACGCTGGCCTTTTTTGTCAAACGGCTGTATGGCACGGAAATTCCTCCCCAGTTGTACCATGCCTTGCCGCGTGCCGACAGTACCTATATCGTAGCTCCTCCTGCCCGCGAGCAGAAGCGGCGGATGCGTGTCAGCTTTCAGTACGCCGATGATGATTTTCTGTATGTACTCCCTACCGATATGGTGACCGACGAGCCTCTGAAGGTGCGCTACAATGTGCCCCAAATCAACGAAGAGTTTGCCGAGACCTGCCAGCTGCTGTGGCGGAACGCACAGGTGAACCTGCTGGACGTACGGATAGACGAGGACGGCGTACTGACCCCTTCCTTCATCATCCTTGAACCCGACTATCTGATTGACATCAGCTCGCTGGCCGAGTGTTTCCGCGACTACGGCCATCATCCGGCCAACTACATGCTGGCACGCTTGCAGGTGCCCGACAATACCCGTCCGCTGTTGTTGGGAAACATCGCCAATTTGTTCCTCGACGAATGGATTCACGCTGACGGCACGCCCGACTATCTGGCGTGCATGAAGAAGGCTTTCCGGTCGTATGCCGTGGAGCTGGCAGCCTGTGCCGACCTTCGCGACCGTGAGAAGGAAAAGGCTTTTTTTGCCGACTGCCAGCTGCATTTCGAGAACATCCGGAAAACGGTGACCGAGACTTTTCAGGCCTCGGGATATGCGCTGGACAAGACGGATGCCGTGCTCGAACCTTCGTACATCTGCGAGGCACTGGGCTTGCAGGGACGTCTGGACTACATGCAGCGCGACATGTCGGCCTTTATCGAAATGAAGTCGGGTAAGGCGGACGAGTACAGCATTCGCGGTAAGGTGGAACCAAAAGAAAACAACCTGGTGCAGATGTTGCTTTATCAGGCGGTACTGGAGTATTCGATGGGGATGGACCACCGTCGGGTCAGGGCATATCTGCTTTATACCCGTTATCCGATGCTTTATCCGGCCCGCTCTTCGTGGGCGATGGTACGCAGGGTGATGGATGTGCGCAACCGTATTGTTGCCACCGAATACGGCATTCAGCTGCGCAACAGTCCTCATTACACTGCCGAACGTCTGCAGGACATCTGTCCTGACACACTGAACGAACGGCAACTGGACAATACGCTGTGGAAACGTTTCCTGTATCCGCAGATTGAAGCCGTGGCGGGTAAGTTACGTGCTCTGTCGCCGCTGGAGCAAAGCTATTTCTATACACTTTACAACTTCATTACCAAAGAACTGTATACTTCCAAGTCGGGCGATGTAGACTATCAGGGGCACTCGGGAGCTTCGTCGTTGTGGCTTTCGACCCTGACCGAGAAGTGCGAGGCGGGAGAGATACTTTACGACCTGACCATTGTTGAAAACCATGCTTCCGACGAACACAAGCCGTTCTTGCGCTTTCAGTTGCGGACACCCTCTTCGGCCGAGACCGAGCGGGGAGAGGCGCTGCCCAACTTCCGGCAGGGCGATGTCATTGTTCTGTACGAGCGGAATGCCGATACGGACAATGTGACAAACAAGATGGTGTTCAAAGGAAACATCGAATGTATGACCGATCATACGATTACCGTGCGTCTGCGTTCTACCCAGCAGAATGCCGGTGTGCTGCCTGCCAGCAGCCGTTATGCCATCGAGCACGATTATATGGATACGTCGTTCCGCAGTATGTATGCGGGACTGGCGGCATTCTTGTCGGCTACGCAGGACAGGCGCGATCTGCTGTTGGGTCAGAGGATGCCCGGATTTGACAGTGCACTGGATGGGGCTATCGCTGCTGCCGGTGACGACTTTGCCCGTGTAGCCCTGAAGGCGAAGGCTGCACGCGACTATTTCTTGCTTGTCGGGCCTCCGGGAACGGGAAAGACTTCGCGTGCCTTGCGTCGGATGGTCGAGACATTTCATGGAGAGGGGAAGCAGATTCTGTTGCTCTCCTATACCAACCGGGCGGTGGACGAAATCTGCAAGATGCTGGTTTCCATCGCTCCGGCGGTCGATTTTATCCGGGTGGGCAGCGAGTTGTCGTGCGAAGTGCCTTACCGGCCCTACCTGATGGAGAACGTGTTGGACAGTTGTGTCAATCGTCGGGCAGTGCAGGAGCGTATTGCCCGCTGCCGTATTTTTGTGGGAACGGTGGCTACGCTTTCTTCCCGTACCGAACTTTTCCGTCTGAAAACGTTTGATGTGGCACTGATTGATGAGGCTACACAGATACTGGAACCGCAATTGTTGGGCTTGCTGTGCATGCGAAGCGTGTCGGGGGGAAACGCTATCGGCAAATTCATCATGATAGGCGATCACAAGCAGCTGCCGGCAGTGATATTGCAGTCGTCCGAGCAGTCGGAGGTATGCGATGAGGCTCTGCGCGACATTGGGTTGCGCAACCTGAAAGATTCGTTGTTCGAACGTCTGTACCGGATGCTGGCTGGCCAGGAAGGAGAAC
>NZ_FR882975.1:7814-14712 GCF_000435115.1 Bacteroides sp. CAG:633
TGGCTGGCCAGGAAGGAGAACAGGCAGCCGTATCGTCCCGCTTTTACGACATGCTTTGCCGGCAGGGAAGGATGAATGTCGATGTGGCAGCTTTTCCCAACCGCGCTTTTTATGGTGGCAAGCTGGTGCCCATCGGGCTTACCCATCAGTTTGGCGAGTTGAATCTGGCGGAAGGGCTGGAGGATTCTGAGTTTGCCGATATACTGGTACGCCGCGTTGCCTTTCTGCCGTCCGAGCCCGAGCCGGCTTTGCAATCGTCGAAGGTGAATCATGCTGAAGCACGCATCGTGGCACGTCTGGCAGTTGCGGTCTATCATCAGTATGATCGGACTTCCGGGTTTTGCCCGCTGTCTACTTTGGGCATTATTACTCCTTACCGTAGCCAGATAGCTTTGATACGGAAAGAACTGGCTGCAACGGGTATTCCCCAGCTGAATGATGTGCTGGTAGATACGGTGGAGCGTTTTCAGGGTAGCGAACGTGATGTCATCATCTATTCGTTCTGCGTGAACCGTGCCTCTCAACTGAAGTTCCTGGCAAACATGACCGAAGAAAACGGAGTGCTGATAGACCGTAAGCTGAATGTGGCATTGACCCGTGCCCGAAGGCAGATGTTTATGACGGGAGTACCGCAATTGCTCGGACAAAATCCGGTTTATGCCGATTTATTGGACGAAATTCAGGGCTTCTTATAACTTTTTTGCACAATAAAGTAACTTTATAGTGTTTATTAATATCAAATTATCAGAAAAAGCATTATCTTTGCCCCACGTTTTTTTCATAGAGATTTAGATTTAAGGTTAGAAGAATTGTGGAAGTCGTGAGACTTCCCTTTTTTTTCCATGGAATATGGGTACAATTTTCCCCAGTTAGGAAAAAATATTTTTCCAACTGGGGAATTCTTTTTTCCTAACTGGGAAAAAATAAGTCAGCTTCCTTTAGTCTAAAACGATGGGTTTGTATTTCGGTACCAATATCTTCATGATGCACCAGCCAATCAGATAGGACACGGCGCAGACGCAGAAGATGATGAAGTAACCGGCCGGTTTGCCTTCGAAGCCCATAAAGTGCATGGCGGGCTGTACGTATTCGGCACCCTGAGCAAGGAGAGCCTTGGTCATTTCTACTTCCTGACCGTCGACCATGGTGGTACCGGCAGCATAAGTGAACAGCATTCCCGAGCATTTGTTTATGAGGTAAGCGCCAATACCGCCTGCCATACCGCCTAAACCGATAATGGTGGCTACGGCACTCTTGGGGAACATGTCACTTCCTACGGAGTAGATGTTGGCCGACCAGGATTGGTGGGCAGCACCGGCTATACCGATGATGATGATGGGGAACCAGTAGGAATACTCACCAAGCGGCTGGGCAAACAGAGCCAGCAAGGGGAACAGGGCGAAGATGAACATGGCGCGCATACGGGCAGCATAAGGATTCATGCCTGTCTTGTTGATGATGATGGTAGGCAGCTTGCCACCGTAAATGGACAGCATGGTGATGGCATAGAGTACGAAAATCAGCAGCTGAGCCGTTCCGCTGTCCGAAGAGAATCCGTATACATCGGAAATATAGGCAGGAGTCCAGAAGAGGAAGAACCACCATACGCCATCGGTCATAAACTTACCTACAGCTACAGCCCATGCCTGAGGATATTTCAGACATTCCCAAAGGCTCATTTTTCGTTCTTCTTTCTGATTGGCAGTGTCTTGTGGCTTTTCGTTCTGTTCGGCTTGTTTGTCCAGGTTGATATAGGCCAGTTCGGCTGCATTGACATGAGGATTGTTTTCCGGTTTCTTGTATGCAAATACCCATACGCCCATCCATACGAAACCTAATACACCGATGACGATGAAAGCCATTTCCCATCCGTTTCCGATGCCAAGGCTTTGGAAATATCTGGCCAGTGAGGGAATGGTGACTGGAGCAACAAGAGCACCTACAGTGGAACCGGCGTTGAAGATGGATGTTGCGAATGCACGGTCTTTTTTAGGGAAGTACTCAGCGGTTACTTTAATAGCGGCGGGGAAGTTACCGGCTTCACCGATACTGAGCACAATACGTGCGGCAATAAAGAAGTAGACACTGGTAATGGCGATGGTAGTGGCAACAGCTCCGGTAGCCGCAATCATTTCAGCAGCATCGTGAATGCCTACTACATGTTCGGTAGCCCAACCGCAGACGGCATGGAGGCAGGCACCCATGGACCAGACGAAGATAGCCCAAAGATATCCTTTCTTGGTGCCCATCCAGTCGATGAAGCGTCCGGCAAAAAGGTTGGCTACGGCGTATACAAGTGAAAAAATAGCGGTGATGTCTCCGTAATGTGCATCGGTCCAGTGGAATTCGGGAGCGATGAAATCTTTCCATGTCAGTGAGAGAACCTGACGGTCAAGGTAGTTTACGGTTGTCGCGAAAAAAAGCATGGCACAGATGGTCCAGCGATAGTTGGTCATCTTGCTGACAGCATTCTGATAATTGTTCATGATAGTAGATTTAATATTTGTTCCCTGCAAATATACGGATTTGTGGTTTTTCTTGGGTGTAAAAATTGGTGGAAATCCTAAATAAAATGACAAAAACGGGCATAAATGATTAACATTTATGCCCGTTCAGGTGTTTTCGGAGTATTTTATCTCATATCCGTATACTTGATTTCGTCTTTGTCGCTGTACTTCAGGTTTTCACCGCCCATACCCCAGATGAAGGTATAGTTACGTGTTCCGGCAGCAGCGTGGATGCTCCATTCGGGAGAAGTGACAGCCTGTTCGTTGTGCAACCAGATGAGGCGTTCTTCCTGCGGTTGGCCCATCAGGTGACAGATGGCGTTGCCTTCGGGAACGTTGAAGTAGAAGTAGGCTTCCATACGGCGAGTGTGGGTGTGAGCCGGCATCGTATTCCATACAGAACCCGGAGCCAGTTCGGTAAGACCCATCTGCAACTGGTTGGTACCGCCATTCTTTACTCTTTCCAATACATCTTTCACGATCAGCTGGTTTACAACGCGGTCGTTGCTATCTTCCATCTTGCCATAGTGGTCTGAGATGGCGAGGGCATATTTCTTGGGATCGGCTTTCTGAGCTTTCACATCGGTTGTGATCAGCTGTGTAACGTAAGGCTTGTAAGCCGGTGCCGAGTTGATGTAGAACTTGGCAGGCTTGCTGGCATCGTTGCTCTTGAAAGTTACTTCCTTGTTACCGCAACCTACGTAGAGGGCTTCTTTGTATTTCATCGGATATTCCTTACCGTCTACAGTCACTACACCATCGCCACCGATGTTGATGACACCCAGCTCGCGGCGTTCCAGGAAATAAGTGATTTCCGGACCCAGTTCGGGGAATACTTCCAGTTTCAGAACCTTGTTGACAGGCATGGCACCACCATAGATGAGGCGGTCGTACAGTGTATAGGTTACGTTGATTTCGTCCGGAGCCATAACTTTTTCCATGATGAAGGCACTGCGCAGACGTTCGGTGTCGTAGTGCTTCACGTCATCCGGATGGCAGGCTGTCTGCACTTTGTAATTCACTTGGGCATTGGCTGCTATGGCAGCGGCTCCCAACATAAATGCGAATGCTAATCTTTTCATATTACTCCTTTTTTGATGTTTTATTGTTTTCTTTTTTATTTCTCAACCGGTTCGCTGGCAGCTTTTTTCTGCAGCTTGATGATGGCACGGCGGTTCCAGATCATCAGAGCCAGTGTGCACAATACCAGAATACCGGCACCTATATATTTAAAGGTATAAGTCAGGTGGAAGATAATCCACGAGAAGATGCTTGATGCGAAGTCGAGTGCACCACCTTCGAATCCGTCGGGGATTTTCAGGGCACCGTCGGGACTGCCTTTGGCTACTGTTGTGGCATAAGCGTCGTTGGCTGCCTGAGTGAAGTGCGGAGCCATATCGGTTACGAAGTACAAACCTACTGTCAGGGCTACGAGACCGATGAGGAACGATTTCAGTACGTTACCCTTGGTGATGGGCAATACCAGCGGGAATACGTAGAACATACCGGCCAGAGATGCCAGGGGCAGGAATTCGTTGCCCGGCAGGATAACAGCCAGCAGGATAGTTACGGGAATCAGCAGCAAGGAAACGACCAGTGTGGTAGGATGGCCGATAACCAATGCAGGGCTCATACCGATGTTCAGGCCTACGGCTCCCTTGAACTTGCGGGCAATCAGTTCGCGTGTGGCGTCGGAGATGGGTTTCAGACCTTCGATGAACAGGCCGGTGATGCGCGGAATCAGCTCCATGACGGCACCCATCTTGATGCCGAGTCCTAATATATAAGGTATCTTGTCCACCAGTTCCTGACCGTTGTGGCAGGAGAGGGCAGCGATGCCGCATCCGATGACGATACCCAGGAAGAGAGGTTCGCCCAGCAGACCGAACTTTTTCTTCATACCTTCGGCGTCGATGTACAGCTTGTCGAATCCGGGGATTTTGTCCAGTATCTTATTGATGGCTACGGCAAAGGGAATGAATCCGGCGCAGAACGGCTGCGGGATGGAGATTCCTTCCATGCCGGGATAGAAGTTCTGGAACTTCTTGGCGGTATAGTCGGCCGAAATCAGGGTAATGATGTAGCAGATGATGGCTGCGAAGAAACCCCACAGGATGCTGTCGCTGGCGAAGTAGACTACTGCGCCGATGAAAGCAAAGTGCCAGTAGTTCCACAAGTCGATGTTGACCGTACGGGTGGTTTTGGTCAGAAGCATCAGGATGTTTACTCCCAGACAGACAGGGATGATGAAAGCACCTACCGTTGTGTTATAGGCTACGGCTGCTGCTGCCGGCCATCCCATATCGAATATTTTCAGTTGGAGACCATAGATTTCGACTACCTGGCTCAAGGCCGGGCCAAGGCTGCTGGTCAGCAACGCTGTGACAACGGATAAACCTACAAAACCGACACCTACCAGTAAACCGCTTTTCAGTGCCTTGCTGAACTTAATGCCAATGCAAACTCCTAAGATTGTAAAAATAATAGGCATCATCACTGCTGCTCCTAAGCCGATGATATAGCCGAAAACTTGTTCCATTCTTTTCTGATTTAATTATTAATAAGGTTATGTTTTTCGATTGGTACAACTTGAAAACTGTGCCAAAATTAAGACCTTTTCTCAATTAATCAAACTCCAAAGCCATAATTATTAGTAAAATGAACGATTTTGGACTAAATTTGTCGTTATCGTGCACAAAAAACTCCGTTCTCGCACACGAATACCAAATATTGCACATACTATACCCAAAAATACACGCCGTTCTTGATGGAATGTGCTATTTTTGTTTTGGAAAATGATAGGTCTGATATCTATAAATGAAGAATCCCATGAAAAACTCAATTATTTGTAAGATTTTAGTATGTTCCCTGTGGATGGTTTTCCCTTGGGGAATGTCGGCTCAGAAAGTGAGCGACAAACAGCCCTGGTCGGTACGGATGGCCGAGTCGGAAATGATACGTTGTCCGGAGTCGTGGCAACTGGACTTCCAGCCTAAACTGAAGTGGGACTATTGTCACGGACTGGAACTTCAGTCGATGCTCGACGTTTACGACCGTTACGGCGACCGCAAGTTCTACGATTACGCCCTGGCTTATGCCGACACGATGGTGAATGCCGACGGCACAATAAAAATGTATAAACGTCAGGAGTTCAGCCTAGACCGCGTGAACTCCGGCAAATTCCTGTTCCGCATCTACGAACAGACCAAGGACGAGAAATACCGGAAAGCCCTCGACCTGCTGCGCAGCCAGTTCGACGAACATCCTCGCAATGCCGACGGCGGCTTCTGGCACAAGAAGATTTATCCCAATCAGGTATGGCTGGACGGCGTTTACATGGGGGCTCCTTTCTACGCCGAATATGCATTCCGCAACAATCAGGTGGAGGTTTATCCCGATGTAGTCAACCAGTTTCTGATGGCCGCACGCCATACATACGATCCTGCCAACGGACTTTACCGCCATGCGTGCGACGTAAGCCGTAAGGAACGTTGGGCCGACCCCGTGACCGGTCAGTCGCAACATTGCTGGGGGCGTGCGCTGGGCTGGTATGCTATGGCGTTTGTCGATGCGCTCGACTTTATTCCGAAGCATGAGGCGGGGCGCGATTCCATGCTGGTCATCTTCAATAACATAGCTGCTCAGGTGAAGCGTCTGCAAGACAGTAAGACGGGTGTGTGGTATCAAGTGCTCGACAAGAGCGGTGCTAAAGGGAACTATCTGGAGTCCTCTTGCTCGGCCATGTTCGTCTATGCGTTGTTCAAGGGGGTGCGCAAGGGATATATCGATCCCTCTTATCTGGAAGTAGCCGTCAAGGGCTACAAGGGCATTCTGAAAGAATTTATCCGTGTGGACAAGGACGGACTGGTCAGCATCACGCAGGCCTGTGCCGTGGCCGGACTGGGTGGAAAGAACTATCGTTCGGGCGATTACGACTATTACATCAACGAGACCATCCGCGCCAACGATGCCAAGGCCGTGGGACCGTTCATCCTGGCAAGCCTCGAATGGGAACGTCTGCAGGAAGTAAAAGCCATCGTCAAATAAAGCCGTCGCAGGATGAAACGTGAGGTGCTGATACGTTTTCGGTTGTTGCTGCTGTGCCTGGTCTGTGCAGGAAGCGCATGGTCGGCCGACGGCAAGTGGAAAGACACACTCGTGGTGGACGGCAGCGGCAACGGGGATTACCGCACGCTGACCGAGGCCATGGAGGGCATACGTGCCTTCATGGACTATCGGGTGACGGTGCTCGTCCGCAACGGTGTGTATCGGGAAAAGCTGGTAGTGCCTTCGTGGCTGCAGAATGTTGATTTTGTGGGCGAGGATGCCGAAAAGACAGTGATAACGTTCGACGACCACGCCAATATCCGCCGGATGGGTACGTTCCGCAC
>NZ_FR882976.1:0-10969 GCF_000435115.1 Bacteroides sp. CAG:633
AGGGGATACCCTAAAATTGGAAGTTTACATAATTTAAGGGAAGAGCTAATATATAAGTGTGCTTTCAACTGTTGAAGTACTTTTAAAAAAAGAAAAGGTTTGTGTTTTTCATGAAAAATACCTTCCTTTGTAAGATCATAACCAATATCAGTTGCTATTTTTAATTGAGATTTAATATGCTTTTAATTATAATCGATGAAACCTTATAAAATAAATTGTTTTAATTATATATTTTTATTAAGTTGTGATTTTTGTTAGAAATACTCTATATCTATATTTATAGGAATTATATTAGTTTTGTTACTGAAATGGTTTATAAATAATTAGAAAATAATTTTAAAAGAGATATGGTAAATAATTCACTGATTGATGCTAAGCGAATAGCTAAAAATACATTGTTGTTATATGTTCGTATGGCATTGGTTATGTTAACAACATTATATACTTCACGTATTTTGTTGCAAGTTTTAGGCTTTGAAGACTATGGCATATATAATGTGGTTGCTGGCATTGTAGTGATGTTTTCATTCTTAAACTCTTCCATGTCTGTTAGTGTACAACGTTTTTTGTCGTATGCCTTGGGGCAAAATAATCATATTGAATTTAGATCTTATTTCAGTAATGCGATTTATATTCATATTTTAATTGCTTTTGTGATAGCTTTGCTTGCTGAATTTGTGGGTAGATACTTTTTTAATATATTAGTTATACCAGAACAGAGAATAAATGCAGCATATTGGATATTCCAATTTTCTATTTTCTCATTTGTTGTTTCTGTTTGTCAAACGCCATTTATGGCTGCAATATTAGCAAATGAACGAATGGGAATTTATGCCTATGTTGGTCTGTTTGAAGTGTTTTGTAAGTTAGCCATTATTTATGTTCTTAGAATGGATTTGTTGTATGATCGTTTGCAATGTTATGGGATACTTGTTTTTTTGATAACCCTTTTGATAGCTATTATATACATATCTTACTGTTTAATATGTTTCTCAGATTGTCGTTCTTTACAGAAAATAAACAAAAAATTATTTATTAAAATCTTTTCATTTTCTTCATGGAATTTTATGGGAGCGTTTAGTCTAGTTGCTGTAAACCAGGGAATTAACATAATACTTAATCTATTTTTTGGTCCAGTTGTTAATGCAGCTCGTGGAATTGCCTATCAAATTAATTCTGCCTTAACTTCTTTTGTGTATAACATTCAATCTGCTATTAATCCACAAATAATAAAGTTATATGCAGCTGGTCATAGTTTAGAAATGTTAGAGCTTACATTTCGTGCTTGTAAATATTGCTATTTTTTATTGTTTCTATTTTCATTTCCTTTTTTATTCTACTCACAATTTATTTTGGAACTGTGGCTAGGACAAGTGCCACAATATGCTTCAATATTTTGTAAATTAATACTTGTAAGCTCATTGTTGGACTCTCTGTCAGGCCCAATAGCGACAGCGCAACAAGCTACAGGGAATATAAAATATTATCAATTTTGGGTTTCTTGTACGTTAATTTCAAATGTTCCCTTATCTTATATTGGTGTACATTTAACTGATAATCCTAAAGTTGTATTTATAATTTATATTATAATATCATTTTTTGCTCTTTTTTTAAGATATTGTATATTGCATAAGTCTATAAGCATTAGGAGTAACCGATTATTTATGTCAATTTTGGCAAAAATTGCAATTGTAACATTGATTACATTATTTTTAGGTGCTTTCATAAATTTATCTTTAGATAAATTTATGAAAAATGAATTTGTGTCATTTATATTATTTATATCATTAACATTAATAATCAATATAGTTTCTTTATATTATTTAGGGCTTGATGCTATGGAGAAAAATTATATAAAGAAAAAAATACATTCTTTTATATAAAATATAGTTATATGGTATTAAGGGTTATCAATCGATTAAAAGATCATATCTCTCGAAAATTGCGAGATGCTAAACTAGAGAAAGAATTTCGTGCAAGGAATGTCATTTTGAATCGTCCTTTTTCTATATTTCAAGTAGAAAATTTATTATGCGATACTGATATATATATTGGTCCTGGTGCTTGGCTTAGTTTAATAGGCAAATTATATATTAAAAGAGGAACAATTATAGGGCCACGATTAAAGATTCATACTGCTAATCATAATTATGAAGGAGAAATGTTACCATATGATAATAAAGTATATGTTAAGGATGTACATATTAATGAGAATGTATGGATAGGTGCTGATGTGACTTTATTACCTGGTGTTACAATAGGAGAAGGGGCTATAATTGGTGCTGGTGCTTGCGTAACTAAAGATGTTCCTTCTTTAGCTATTGTAGGAGGTAATCCTGCGAAAGTCCTAAAATATAGAGATCTTGAAAGGTATTATAGAAATAAATCTAATGGCCGTATATACATACAAGAAAAGAGTTTAGGTAGAGTTAAGAATGTGATCGTTAAGAAATAGATATTAAATGAATAATATAATTTTAGTAGGTGAATATTATTCTTCTAATTTAGGAGATAATTTGTTGTGTCAGTGTGCAGAACAGCTTATACAGAATAATTTAGATAACACATCTATCAGTTGGGTTGATTTAACTTATGGTAGTAAGCCCTCTTTTAAGAAAAAACTAATTTTTAGAATATGCTATTTTTATACTTCTTATATTAGAAATGCGAATAGAGAACTTTTAATGTATCGGTATATGTCGTATAATGTTTGTAAAAGATTACGACATATTAATAAACACAAGAAAGTAGATCTAATAATATTTGCTGGTGGACAAATGTTTTTAGATTATTTTTCTTTTCAAATATCTCGCATAGTTAAATATGCAGAACAGAATGATATTCCTGTGATTTTTAATTCCTGTGGTGTAGGAAGCTTTTCTTCTGCTGCTCGTGAACGGTTTATTAATATATTAAATAGTTCGGTAGTTAAGAGGATTACATTACGTGATGGTTTATCATTTATCCATAATCTTACCCCAAAAGAACTTTTTCATGTTCCTGATAATGCGATATTGTGTTCGGAAATTTATAATATATCAAAAAATGATAAATCAGATGTAATAGGACTTGGTATTATTAGTCCGTTTATATATAATGCTAATAATGCAGAAAAAATTTCCGAAGATGATTTTATTGATTTTTGGGGTAAAATCATCTATAGAATAGAAAGCAAAGGGCTAAAATGGCAATTATTTGTAAACGGTTCTGAAGATGATTTTCTATTTGCAAATAGAATTCTTCTTAAATTAAACTTAGATGGAAATTCGAATTTGCTATCACCTCGTCCAACTTCTGCAATGCAATTGCTATCTATAATTTCATCCTATAAGGCTATTATCTCTTGTAGATTACATTCTTATATAATTTCTTATTCATTAGGAATCCCTGCAATTATGTTGAATTGGGATAATAAAGTGATTGAGTTTGCTCGTATGATTCATTGTGAAAGCTATGTTTTTAAAATAAAGAGTTTTGATTTTGATAATTTTGTAAATCTTCTAACATTTTCTTCAGATAAAATGTATGATGCAGAACTTAGATCTTATTTGCATTCTCTTATAAAAAACAATATTATGATATATAAACAAATTTTGTAATTGCTATTGAGTATGAAAAAAGTAATGTTGGTTTTTGGAACACGTCCTGAGGCTATAAAGATGGCCCCATTAGTAAAAAAACTTCAATATAATTCAACGCAGTTTAAAACCATTGTTTGTGTTACTGGGCAACATCGTGAAATGTTAGATCAAGTATTACATATTTTTGATATACAGCCTGATTATGATCTAAACATTATGAAGCAGGGGCAGGATTTATATGATGTGTCAGCTCGTGTATTACTAGGGATGAGAGAAGTATTGAAAGAAACTCATCCTGATATTGTGTTAGTACATGGAGATACAACTACATCCACAGCAGCAGCATTAGCTGCATTTTATCAACAGATTCCTGTAGGCCATGTTGAAGCAGGATTACGCACTCACAATATTTATAGCCCATGGCCTGAAGAAATGAATAGGCAAATAACAGGACGTATAGCTACATATCACTTTGCACCAACTCTACTTAGTAAACAGAATTTATTAAACGAAGGAGTAAAGGAAGAATATATTTTAGTAACAGGTAATACAGTAATTGATGCATTGCAGATGGTAGTCAATAGGATTAAAGCAGATAAATATCTTGATGAAGAACTAGAAAAACAGTTAAAACAGGTAGGATATGACATAAATCGATTATGTAATGGAAAAAAAATGGTATTAATAACAGGACACCGACGTGAAAATTTTGGTGATGGTTTCATTCAGATGTGCACTGCGATTAAAGATCTAACACAAAAATATCCTAATGTAGATTTTGTATATCCTATGCACTTGAATCCTAATGTGCGTAAGCCCATACATGAAGTTTTTGGTGAGAATTTAACTAATTGGGATAATATGTTCTTTATTGAACCTTTGGAATATCTAAATTTTGTATATTTGATGGAAAAATCTACCATAGTTCTAACTGATAGTGGAGGAATACAAGAAGAAGCTCCTGGATTGGGAAAACCTGTATTAGTAATGCGGGATACAACTGAACGGCCAGAAGCTCTGGAAGCAGGTACTGTTAAATTAGTAGGAACAAACTATGAAAGAATAATAAATGAAGTTTCTACTTTGTTAGATAGTCCGATGTATTATGAAAAAATGAGTAAGGCTGTAAATCCTTATGGAGATGGGGAAGCTTGCCTGCGAATTACAAATTATTTGTCCCTGTATTTATAGCAACAAGATTTTGAGAACATATCATTCATTTATTGCGTGAAAATATTTGGGATAGGAAGTTATTGTTTAAAGAACTGTTACAAACATCGTGTTTTTAAAGAATTATTCTCTATTAGTTAGATGTTAATTAGATACATAATTGAGATATTTTATACTAAATTATTTATATAAGAAATATTGATAATATAAGATAAGCAATTGCTTAAAGAAATATAATATAAAACTTTAATTTAATATTAATGATACCAAAAAAGATACATTATTGCTGGTTCGGACGTGGACCAAAGCCTAAACTTGCAGAAAAGTGTATAGAATCATGGAAAAAATATTGTCCCGGATATGAAATAAAGGAGTGGAATGAGGATAACTTTAATCTCCATTACAATGATTATGTGTGGGAAGCATATGAAGCAAAGAAATGGGCGTTTATTACCGATGTGGTTCGTTTATATGCTTTGGTGAACGAAGGTGGTATTTATATGGATACTGATGTGGAAGTTTTAAAACCTTTAGATTCATTACTTTTGTATGAGGCGGTTTCTGGATTCGAATCTGAAACACAAATTCCAACAGGCTTGATGGCTAGTCAAGACCATCAGCCTCTTTTCGAAGAATTACTAAACGATTATCTTAATGTGCATTTTCGAATGCCTGATGGGACTTTAGATCTTACCACCAATGTAGTTCGTATTACAAATACATGTTTGAAATATGGCTTTATTCCCAATAACAAGAAACAAACCATTAACGGATTTACTCTGTTGCCGAAAGATTTTCTTTGTCCGAAATCTGGTGAAAGTGGAAAAATTAACCTGACAGAAAATACGCTGGTCATACATCATTTTGATGGAAGCTGGGTACCTGCCAAAACAAAGCGAATCTGGCGATTAAAACGAGTTATTGGTGAAAGAAATATAGACAGATTAGTCTTAATTAAAAGAAAGATAAAAGATATATCGCTTTTTAGGAAGTAAAATAAATAAGAAAATGAAAATATTATTTTTTTCATATTTGTCCCATGATGACAATGATTATAGAGGTGGAGGCTGGGTAAAGAGCTTGGCTGAATTAATATCCTCTATGGATGGATATGAGGTTGGATTGGCATATATAACAAGATCATCTTTGTCAAAGAAAAGGGTTGAATCGAGAATTTCATATTATCCTATTTATCATAAACTATCCTTATTAAGGAAAATATATACTCGAATATTAAAAGATCCTGACGAGATATATTTTAATGACGAAACTCGAAGAGTTATCGATAATTTTTCGCCAGATATAATTCAACTGTTTGGTCTTGAAACAAATATTGGTAGTATATTGAAACAAGTAACCAATGTACCTGTAGTAGTTCATTTACAAGGTATTTGTTCAGGTATAAAAGACAAATGGTTTCCGATGGCTATGTCCAGCAGAGGTGTTTGGTGGTATTCTCCATTAAAAGAAAAACTTTTTTGTAAAACTGCTACAGATTTATATCAACGTTTCCTAAAATTATCAGAAATTGAATTTGAAAACTACAAAGTATATAAATATTATTTAGGGCGGACTGACTGGGATTATCAAGTTAGCAGATTACTGGCACCAAACTCAAAATATTATGAATGCAACGAGGTGTTACGTTCTGCTTTTTACAACCATAAATGGCATTATGTTGAAAAAGAAGAAGTTATTATTTCTACTGTCATGAATGGAGAAATATATAAGGGCTTTGATACAATATTGAGAACCGCTAGATTATTAAAAGATATAAATATTAAATTTAAATGGAACATCTACGGTGTAGATGAGTCATTTTCTTTACGGAAGGCTATTGAGCAATATGTTAAAGCTAAATTCAAGTATTGTAATGTATATTTTTGTGGAAAAAAAGATGCAGAAGAATTAGCTATATTGTTATCGGCTTCTAGCTTCTATGTGCATCCTTCTCATATAGATAACAGTCCTAATGCATTGTGTGAAGCAATGTTATTGGGAGTGCCTAGTATAGCAACATATGTAGGAGGAGTGCCATCATTAATAAAGAATGGTTGGTCTGGCTATTTAGTACCTGATTCAGAATCTTATCAAATAGCATATTTAATAAAGACTTTAAAATCTGACAAAGAAAAACTCTCCATATTATCTGTTAATGCGCATATAACAGCTTTAAAAAGGCATGATAAAAAAGATATTATGGAAAATTTAAACGAAGTATATCATGAGATAATATCCGATTTTAAGCAAAGAAAATAGAATAAAATATGAAAACAATGGTGTTGTCCAAAGATAGAATCAAGAACTGGATAGTAATAACATTGTTATTATTGTTACTCTTTTCATCTTATCCTTATGTATTTTGTCAGTTTATACCTTTGCCAGACGTAAAAACTATATCAATTACTTTTTTATTGGTGTTTTTGTTTATGCTATTGATAATGAGAAAAATAACAATTTTTCCTTTAATATTTACAGGAATTGTTATTATTCAAAGCTGTTGTTGGATTTTATTTTCTATAATTCATCATGATTCGACTTATATTACACGCGTCATTTTTATTTTTATTGCATATTTATCATTACTATGTATTTATAACACTTCATTTGGCATACGAAATTTTTCACAATTATATAGTAAGTTTATCTTTTTGATGGCTTTTGGAGGTACTATTTGTTTCTTTTTAGTATTTCTATTTTCATTTACTCCTTTTTTCAATTTTAATAATCAAGATGGAAGAACAGCTTACTGTTTTGGTCTCACTTGTACAAATGCTTATATTGGAAATGTGATCCGTTATGCTGGATATTTTGATGAACCTGGAGCAATGGCATATTGGGGAATTTTTGCATTATTGTCTAATCGTTTGTTTTTTTATAATCGTAAATTTGAATTATACCTAATGCTTTTGTTGACATTCACATTTTCAATGGCATACTATATACAAGCATTTTTTTATATTGCATTTTTTTATATAAAAGAGATAAAACACTTTCTTATATTAGTTTTAAGTGCTCTTATAATCATTAGTGGAATTTATTTGACTAAGGATACAGATTATGATATTTATCGGTTTACTATTTATCGGTTTGAAATGGATGAATCAATAGGAGAATTACAAGGTAATAATAGAGCAGAATTAACAGAAAAAGCTAAAATACAATTTAAAAAAGAACCAATATTTGGAATAGGTGCTCAAAACTTAAATGATATAGATTACATGGCGGATAATCCATATGAAATATTAGCAAAAGATGGCATTGTAGGAACTATAGTGACATATTTACCTCTTATGATAATGTTTATAGTTGGTATAAAAAAGGAAAAAAGTTTTCTTTATGCATCAATCATACTTGCATTAGGTTATTTACAAAGACCATTTCATGTAAATATCATGCATGTAATAATGCTCTATATATTGACTCTATTGACAATCCTAGAAAACAGAGATTTATTTCTTATTAAAATAAAAAAATGAACAAGCCTTTAATTTCAGTTGTAACAGTTTGTTATAATGCCAGTCTTATACTTGAGGAGACTGTTAAAAGTGTACTTACACAAAAATACGAAAACCTTCAGTATTTGATTATAGACGGAAATAGTAAGGATGGCACTTTGGATATTATTAATAAATATAAGACTTATATCTCATATTTTATTAGTGAACCGGATAATGGAATCTATGATGCTATGAATAAAGCTATAGATAAGGCTACGGGAGAATGGATTATTTTTATGAACGCAGGAGATTTATTTATTGAAGGTGCTTTAAATAAAATATTCTCTACTACGATTGACACGTCTGTTGATGTTATATACGGTGATACTATTATAAAATATCCATTTGGCAATAAATATATAAATGCTGGTTTTTTTAAAGATAATGATATAGCTCTTCCATTCTGCCATCAGTCAACATTTGTAAGAACGAAGTGTGCAAAATCCTTTCATTTTGATTTATCCTATAAGATTGCCGCAGATTATAATTTTTTTTACACTTTATATCAGAATAAGAGTGTTTTTTTGTATATTCCAATTCCTATATCACAATATAATGCAATAGGGTTTTCCACCAATCGTGTTCTTGAAACTTTTAAAGAAGTATGTGCTATAAATGGTCATAATCACGGATTTAAATATAAATTAAAACTTTTATATTTTGCTATACGTAATTATTTGATACAAAAAATTCCCAACTTTATCATAGTATTATATAGAAAGTGGAAATATAGTAGAAATTATTTTTTTTAGTTATTGTATTTTTATAGTTGAATATTAGATTATGAATATAATCCGATTTTTTATCAATATACTCTAATTGATATAATAACATTTAAAATGTTTGGTAATTATAATTATTACTTATTTCATTCTTAATATGTATTTTATATGAGTAGAAAAATATTACAGATAAATGTTGTGGCTAATTCTGGTTCTACTGGGCACATTGCTGAAGGTATTGCCGAGGTTATGATAGACAAAGGATGGACTTGTTATACGGCATATGGAAGATGGTCTAATCCAAGTAAAACAATTTTGTATAAAATTGACCGAAAATGCGATATATATATTCATTATTTTATGTCTCGGTTATTAGGTAGAAATGGGTTAGCTTCAAAAAATGCCACAAAACGTTTAATAAATGTAATTCGTAATATTAATCCAGATTTAATTCAACTTCATAACATTCATGGTTATTATATTAATTATCCTATTTTATTTCATTATTTAGCTACTTTACATATTCCCATAGTTTGGACTTTGCATGATTGTTGGGCTTTTACGGGACATTGTGTGCATTATACGGCTGTGAATTGTAAGAAATGGATGACCTCATGTTCACATTGTACTAATCTGAATGCCTATCCGTCTTCATTAATAGATCGTTCTAAAAAGAATTATGAAACAAAAAAAAAGTATTTTACTTCACTTCATAATTTAACTATTGTAACAGTCTCACAATGGCTGGAAAATGAAGTAAAACATTCTTTTCTGTCTGAATTTCCGGTGAGAGTGATTCAAAATGGTATAGATACTGATGTATTTCGTCCAATTAATTCAGATATTAAGAGCAGATATAGGATTGAAAATAAGTTTTTAATTTTAGGAGTTGCTACTCAATGGGATGAACGTAAAGGCCTGAATGATTTTTTTAAATTAGCAGAGTTATTGTCTCATGATGAGATTATAATTTTGGTTGGTTTAAATAAACAACAGTTACAGCAATTACCTCCTAACATAATTGGAATAGCTAAAACTGAAGATGTGCTTGAACTTGTACACCTATACGCTGGAGCTGATATTTTTGTTAACTGTTCTGTTGAAGAAACATTTGGATTAACAACTATTGAAAGCATGGCATGTGGAACTCCTGTCGTAGTTTATGACTCAACAGCATGTCCGGAAATCGTTACTAAAGAAACTGGATTTGTTATACAGCCACATGATATATCTGCAATGTATAATGCAATACAGCATATAAAAAGGATTGGAAAAAATAAATTTATTGTCCCATGTAGTTCATATGCTAAATTAAATTTTGACAAAAGGAATAAATTTAATGAATATGCAATTTTATATGATAAATTGTTATCGATTGATTAATAAATGTGATACTTTTGGATTTTAAATTTTATAATTGGGTATAAAACAGAAATATCTTTATATATTTACCCTTTAGTATTGTTGGTGTTTATATTATGTGAAATTCAATATATATAAATATTTAGAAATAATGAATAAAAATATTGCTTTGATTACCGGCATTACCGGCCAAGACGGCTCATATTTAGCCGAACTTTTGTTGGATAAAGGATATGAAGTTCACGGCATCATTCGCCGTTCATCCGTTGATTTCCGTGAACGTATTGCTCATTTAGAGGGTACTCCGCATTTCCATCTGCATTATGGAGATCTGGGGGATTCGATGAGCATCCTGCAAGTCGTGGGAAAAGTGAGACCAACCGAAATATACAACCTCGCTGCACAAAGTCATGTGCAGGTAAGTTTCGACTCTCCGGAGTTTACAGCCAACGTAGATGCTACAGGTGTACTGCGTGTATTGGAGGCTGTGCGCCTGGCGGGTCTGACTGATACTTGCCGCATTTATCAGGCATCGACTTCGGAACTGTACGGCAAAGTGGAAGAGGTACCGCAAAATGAGAATACACCTTTCCACCCTTACTCACCTTATGCTGTTGCCAAACTGTACGGTTAC
>NZ_FR882977.1:0-1442 GCF_000435115.1 Bacteroides sp. CAG:633
CACCGTGTCGGCTACCTGCACCTTCGGCGTCTCGACAAACGAAACATGACCGGGCGTGAAGACGTAGCTGCCATTGACGCCACAGGTCAGGATAAGCATCTTCAGGTTGTACTTGGCCAGCAGAATCCAGCACTTGTCCTGCAGGTCGATGCCGGGATAGCCGAACATACGGCTCACGGTGACCAGTTCCTCATCATTAATCTTCAGAATGTTGCAGCGGCGGAACGAATCGCACAGAATCTCTTTCGTATAGAAACCCTGACGCAGGTTGATGTCGAAGATGCGCAGCGTATCGGCATCGTCGGGCATGGCGTCGAGAAAACGGTGGATGGTCTGGCGCGACACGATGCTGCGTTGTGCCAGCGAGCCGAAGCAGACGGCACGCGTCTGACTGGCCAGTCCTTCGAGGGCCTGCGTGTAGGGGATGTTGTCCCAAGCCACGCCTTCCTTGATGTCATAGCAGGGCACGCCCTCGGCATCCAGCTCTACCTGGACGGTACCCGTGGGGTAAGGCACGGTTTCGATGAGTCCGTACAGCTGTTTCTGGCGGAAGTTCTCCAGAATCTCTGCGCCCAGTTTGTCCTGGCCTACAGCACTCACCACGCGGCTCTCCAGCCCGAACTGCGACACGTGATAGGCAAAGTTGGCGGGTGCTCCACCCAGTTTTTTTCCTTCGGGCAGCACGTCCCACAGTGCTTCGCCCATTCCGACTACGATTGGTTGACTATTCATGGTTGTTGGTTTTAAATGGTGGACGAGTTGACAAGGGAATCTGTTAGTAGACGAGTTGACAAGGCTACAGGCTACAAGGACTTGTGGTCTCGTTTACTTGTTGACTTGTTAACTCGTTTACTTGTTTCTTGATTACTTGTTGACTCGTTTACTTGTTTACTAAAATCAGGCTTTCTTCATCTTCAGCGTATAGGCAATCAGATAGAGCACGCCGACCGTCATCACGGCCACGGCACCACTCTGCCCCACGGCATCGCTGGCCACACCCATCAGCAGCGGGAACACCGTGCCGCCGAAAAGGCCCATAATCATCAGACCCGAAACCTCGTTCTTCTTCTCGGGCACCGCCGTCAGCGCCTGCGCAAAGATGATGGGGAACACATTCGAGTTGCCGAAACCGATCAGCGCGATGCAGACGTAGATGACGTAGTGCGCGTCGGACACCAGCAGTCCCACCATTGCCACCAGCATGCAAGCCACACTGATGCCCAGGAAGCGGCGTGCCGACAGATGTTGCAGGATGAACGTGCCCAGCAGGCAGCCCGCCGTACGGAAGATGAAGTAAAGGCTCGTGGCAAATCCCGCCTCTTCGAGCGTCAAACCCACACGTTCCATCAGCAGTTTGGGAGCCGTGGTGTTGGTGCCCACGTCGATGCCCACGTGGCAGACGATGCCCAGGAAGCACAGCAGAATGAACGGACGGCCCAGCA
>NZ_FR882978.1:0-1950 GCF_000435115.1 Bacteroides sp. CAG:633
TTCGTCGTGTAGGTAGCACTACTGATCCTGAAGTTACAAATTTCCCCATCAGTATGGAAAACGCCAATTCGGGTAACTGTCCTACTCAAACTTTGGTGGATGCATATCAGCGTACTGACGGTAACTACCTTACTGTAGAACAAGCTGTTCGTGCAGGTCTTGATCCGTATGCTGATCTTGATCCGCGCTTCGGTATGACCATTGCCCGTAACGGAGAGAAATGGCCTAATACCAATACAATGGAACTGGAAACTTTCGTAGGTGGTCGTGACGGTGCTCCGCTGCCTTACGCTACTACTACCAGTTATTATGTGAAGAAGTATGTGGATGGTTCGACCGATATCAGTGCCAGCACCGGTAGTGGTGGTAAGACTCACAGCTGGGTAACCTTCCGTTTGGGTGAGTTCCTGATGAATTATGCCGAGGCTGCATTCAAATACTTTGATTCACCCGATCAGACTAATGACGAACTGACGCTGAGTGCTCGTGAGGCTATTAATCAGGTACGCAACCGTTCGGATGTGAAGATGCCCGCATTGCCAGAAAGTATGGATAATAACTATTTCTGGACAGTTTATAAGAACGAACGTATGGTGGAACTGGCTTTCGAGGGACATCGTTTTTGGGATGTTCGTCGCTGGAAGGAAGGTGGCTTTACCAGCATCGACCGTCTGGTGATTACTAAGGAGGCTGACGGATCGTTGTCGTATAGTCGTACTACGAAGAATCTGGTATGGGATGACAAGATGTATTTCTACCCGATACCTGATTCGGAAATACGCAAGAATCCGAACCTCAGTCAGAATGCAGGCTGGTAATGGCGAGTTTACTATTATAATTCGATTAAATTAAAAAGATTCAGATTATGAAATTCAAATATTTGTTTTTGGCGGCCGGTTTGCTGATGGGCATGAGCGGTTGCGATGACAAGTTGGAGACTTTCGAAACGGTGGGAGAGATCAAGGCTCCCACTGCTATCGAGTCTACAGCTATACACTACGAGTCGTTGCCAGGACAGATTCGCCTGTATTGGACGGTAACTGAAGATCCGGGCTTTGAGTACCTGAAAGTGTACTATTACGATCATCTGTCCAAAGAAGATGTAACCTTACTGGTTTCTAAATATACTGGTGAAGTATTGATCGATAATACACTTGCTCGTTTCGGCGATTATACGTTTGCTTTCCAGACATTCAATGCTGCCAATGAGGGTAGTGCTATGACAGAAGTGAAAGCTGTTTCCGGACCTGCTCCTATCACTTTGTCTGAAACGAAACGTACTAAAGTGGCGCTGACTGCTGATCAGCTCAGTACCGACAATCAGGAACCTACGGAAGGTCCTATTGCCAACTTGATTGACAATAATACCAATACATTCTTTCATACCCGTTGGAGTAGTCCTCAGGTTCCTCTTCCTCAGTATATTCAAGTTGATTTCAATGAGGAGCACGAAAATTTTGCCATTCAATACACTACACGTAACGTAGGTAACTCGGATGGTTTCCCAACAGCTGCTGATTTGCAGATCAGTCAGGACGGTGTTGAGTGGGAGACAGTGACTTCATTGAGCGGTCTGCCGGCTAAGAGCGTAACAGAATATGTTTCCGACTTTGTTATCCCAGGAAAGAAATTCAAGCATTTCCGTTTCTTGGTGACATCGGCTTCGGCTAACGCCAAGTACTTCCATATGTCCGAATTCTCGTTCTATGATGTAGAAGTAGAGGTCTATGACCCTGAGACTGCACCTTTGGATTAATTTTAAAACAATGAAGTATATGAAAAATAAACTGATAAGCATGGCAGCCTGTTGTTTGGCTGCCTGCACAATGTTGTTTCAGGCTTGTGATGACGGCTTGGATTTGGAATACAAGGGAAACTTGGATTTGAATCTGTTGGGTATTAAGCAAGCTGCAGAGATTGCTTCAACCGACACTTGAAGGGACACCGCAG
>NZ_FR882979.1:0-3525 GCF_000435115.1 Bacteroides sp. CAG:633
CTCAAGCATGGATTATGCGACGAGACGTGGGAAATATATAAGGTTTGCACGTTTTTTGCACGCTCGATTTCTTGATGAACTGAATTGATTTGGTGAACTTTGAGACACGAACTTAAAAAATAATACCTATGAGACATGCTTTTGTGATGTTGGTCGTTCTGCTTTGCAGTGCAAGCGGATGGGGGCAGAAATACGTCTTTGACGTGTACAGCCATGTAGTTGAAAAGATGTATGATATTAAAGTGACGAGACCTGATGGATTCGAAGAGTTGGTTGAAGATTCTTATCCCATTCAATTTTATGTGGGAGAAAATGGAGGTTTTGTTTATCCTGTTTCTTTGGTTTCCGAGGATAAGAATTGTCTATTGCTGTATCCCTTCTTCAATTATTGGCCGGGCATAAAAGGAAATGCATATAGTGACTTGAAGGCTTCGTTGGGGATGGATACGTGGGATATTACGATTCCTTTGGACACGGCTCGTTATGTGAAAATATTTACTCAGGGAGAACTGGTGGACTGTTGCAATGCCGATACGCTGACAGTTTATAGGATGAAGCTGCCGAAAGGATTCGAATACAAGGAAAAGTATTCGGCTTATGTTGGAATCCTTATCTGGAAGAGCGGTTATGCTTCGGGCATCATGAAGATGGTACTGACCGAAGAAGGCTGCAAACATGCGGACGACTATCTGAGACGTTTCCTTGGAAGCATGCGCTATTCGGACGAAGCGCCGGCGCTTCCCAGTTTAAAGAAGATTAAAAAGCTACGTAAACGGATAGATTCGCGCATCCGTCGGTTGGATCAGGCTGATAAGGATAAGATACGCGGTTCGCTTGACTTCATCTTTCCTGTAGGTATGTTCAGAGATACGTTCGAACGGCATTGCCCGGAATGAACTGCTTGCATCTGCGTGGTTAAGCGTGCTTGTTAACTCTCTCTGATTAGAAAAATTGTGTATTTACGGAGTTTGCACGTTTTTGCACGCTCGATTTCTTGATGATTTGAATTGATTTGGTGAACTTTGAGATATGAACTTAAATAACGAAGCGGAAGCTTATTTGTCGAATATTTAAAATGTACAACTATGAGTAGAATTACATTGAAACTTGTTGCTCTTTGTGGGTTATCTTTTCTATTATTTGCCTGTAACAATGTGGAAGGGCAAAATGGAATTGTTGAAAAAATAAGTGAAAATAGGGCAGTAAAGGACAGAAGCCAGTTGCCTGCATATACAAAACTGACAGACAGCGAACGGGAAAGGGTTGATTCCATCGCACAGACAACAGCTTTTTTGAACTATCAAAGGGTCTTTCAGAATTATCTTGAGAAAAGTGTCAAAAGTGTGAATGAGCTTTCGGCAGATGAGCAGAAAGCTTATTTCAGTTGTACAACGGTGGAGGAACGAAATGCTTGGAATGCCAAATTGAAAATAGTAAAGGAGGTGCAGGATTTGGACAATATGAGGACTGCTTATGAGGAATTAAAAAGTAAAATCGGTGTGACGGACGCGGAAGATATGGCGCTGGAGATGATCGCTATTTGCGAAGGAAGAGAAAAGACGCCCTTAAATTTGAAATTTTCCAAAGAGGAGTTGCCAGCGGATAAAAAGTGACGAGCCTGTTGCTTTATCTGACTTGGTATCTTGAGGAAAAGAAAGTGCGTGTAGCGGAGATAGAGCAACGGGTGAAAGACGAATTTGGTGTTGTTATTCGGGTGGAGATACTCGATTGGAAGAAGGCACAGGCAAGTTCGTTTGATAGTATTGAACAAAAGGCCGTTGAAATTTTTAGTAAAAAATGATCTTTTGTGAACTTTGAAGAGCGTATTAAATTAGAGAAAGACTCGTATTTTTTCATTAGCTTCGCTCAAGATAGCTCTTATTATTTAGGTATAGTTTGAACAAAGCGAAGAATCTCAAAAAAAGGATGCTCGGGCATTCAGATCCTTCACTTTGTTCAGGATGACATTATATAAAGATTATACTTTTTCATTTTGACGCACCTTTATGAAACATGCTTTTATGATGCTGCTGGTCGTTCTGCTTTGCAGTATAAGCGGATGGAGCCAGAAACGCATTTTTGACCTGTACAGTTTTCAGGTTGAAAAGTTGTATGGCATTGAGGTGGATTCAAAGTGTTGTCAAAAGAGGCTTATTAACCTAGCAGATAGAATATTTATGACTGTATAATCGCAACAAGATGAAAACGAAAGCACTATATATAATATTTATTTCTTTGGCCATATTGTCCGTGCTACTAATGGCGATTAACAAGCAATGCAATTATGTGATTAACGACTGGTATATTTCTGGTATTTATATTGCGATGTGGTTTTTCCTATTCCTTCATACAGTAGGTAAGACCCTTGAGGGAAAAAGAAAAGAAATAAATACTTATATACCAAGCATTCTTACATTTTTGGCGTTTCTATTGAATGTGATATATGTATTTTGTTTGAAGCCTTGATATCATTGCTAAAGGAGTTAAACAAGTTATTGCTTCGATTAGTTCCATTAGGAGTTAAAAGTAGGTGGTATAGATACTAAGTAGGGTTATTTATAAGGCTTGTACGTTTTTGCACGCTCGATTTCTTGATGATTTGAATTGATTTGGTGAACTTTGAGATATGAACTTAAATAACGAAGCGGAAGCTTATTTGTCGAATATTTAAAATGTACAACTATGAGTAGAATTACATTGAAACTTGTTGCTCTTTGTGGGTTATCTTTTCTATTATTTGCCTGTAACAATGTGGAAGGGCAAAATGGAATTGTTGAAAAAATAAGTGAAAATAGGGCAGACGAAACCAGAAGGATTCAAAGTGTTGTCAAAAGAGACTTATCCTCTTACTCTTTATATGGGGAAAGGAACGTTTTGGCAGTATGCAGTATCCTTGGTTTCCGAGGACGAGAACTGTCTGTTGCTGTATCCTTATTTCAATAAATGGGGTCGAGACAGAGTGTATGAGGAATTGAAAGCTTCGTTGGGAGAGAATCCGCTGGACAAGGGGCTTGCGGTGGATACGGGCCGTTATGTCAGGATGTTCACCCGAGGCAGGGAAGTGTACCGTTGCGGTGCCGATACGGTGGTCGTTTGCCGGATGCAGCTGCCGGAAGGGTTTGAGTACAAGGACAAATATCCGATTTGTGTCAGCGTCAACCTTCATAAGCAGGGTCATCCTATAGGCATGATGAAGATGTTGCTGACCGAAGAAGGTAGCGAGGATGAGGAAGTTTATCTGTCTCGCTTTATTGCAAGTATCCGCTATGCGGACGAAGTTCCGGTCACCAGTCCTAAACGGACTGAACAGGTGCGCAAACAGATGAATGCACGTACTTGGTGGCTTGGAAGGGCTGCCAAAAAGAGGGTACGCAGCGCGCTTGGATTGAATTATCCTTTTGAATTATGAAAGGATCGGGAAGTGCGTCCCGGAATGACTGTTTGCATTTGCTTGGTTAGGTGTACTTGTTTTTAGTGGGTATGTCAAAATGATTACTTGACAACACTCACTAAAAACAAGTTTAT
>NZ_FR882980.1:0-5982 GCF_000435115.1 Bacteroides sp. CAG:633
CGGTATGTGTGTGCGTGTGCGATTCGTTTAGAGGGCGTTCTCCTTGATGAGCCATTCGGCTATCTGAACAGCGTTCAGGGCGGCTCCCTTCTTGATCTGGTCGCCTACGATCCAGAACGTCAGTCCGCAGTCGTTGGTCAGGTCCTTGCGGATGCGGCCTACGTATACGGGGTCTTTGCCTGCCAGGAAGAGGGGCATGGGGTATTCCTTCTCGGCGGGGTTGTCCATCAGCACCAGTCCTTCGCCCTTGCTGAAGGCTTCGCGGGCTTCTTCGACGGAGATGGGGCGTTCGGTCTCTACCCAGATGCTCTCGGAGTGAGAACGGAGGGCGGGTACGCGTACGCAGGTGGCGCTGACTTTGACGTCGGAGTGCATGATTTTGCGTGTCTCGTTGTACATCTTCATCTCTTCCTTCGTATAGCCGTTTTCAGTGAACACGTCGATCTGCGGGATGAGGTTGAAGGCAAGCTGGTAGGCGAACTTCTCGACGGTGACGGGCTCTCCGGCCAGTACCTGACGGTATTGTGTGTACAGTTCGTCCATGGCGGCTGCTCCGGCGCCGCTGGCTGCCTGGTAGGTAGACACGTGTACGGTCTTTATGTGTGATAGCTGTTCGATGGCTTTCAGTGCAACGACCATCTGGATGGTGGTGCAGTTGGGGTTGGCGATGATGCCGCGCGGACGGTCTTTGGCGTCGGCGGGGTTTACTTCGGGCACTACGAGGGGCACGTCGGCATCCATACGGAAGGCGCTTGAGTTGTCTATCATCACGGCTCCGTACTTGGTGATGGTTTCGGCGAATTCTTTGGAGGTGCCTGCGCCTGCGGAAGTGAACGCGATGTCCACACCTTTAAAGTCATCGTTGTGTTGCAAGAGTTTGACCTCGATCTGTTTACCGCGGAAGGTGTATTTCGTACCTGCACTGCGTTTCGATCCGAACAGCACTAACTCGTCCAGCGGGAAATTTCTTTCATCGAGCACCCGCAGGAATTCTTGTCCTACGGCTCCGCTTGCTCCAACAATAGCTACTTTCATTTTTCTTTTCTTTTTAATTAATGGGTTAAAAATTGAGCTTTTCGGCCGCAAATTTACTACAAAATGCAGTACGGCATCACACTAAATGAAAACTTTTTTGTTATTTTGCACATGAAAACCTAATATGTGATGCGTATGGATTGGCTCAACTTCAGTTTGGAACTACCTATAACCGACCCCACGTGGATATTTCTGCTGGTGCTGCTTATCATCCTGTTTGCCCCCATGCTGCTCAGCAAGCTGCGCATTCCGCACATCATCGGCATGATTCTGGCGGGGCTGGTCATCGGCGAGCACGGGTTCAACATCCTGGCGCGCGACAGCAGTTTTGAACTTTTCGGCAAGGTGGGCCTGTACTACATCATGTTTCTGGCCGGACTGGAAATGAACATGAGCGACTTCAAGCAGAACCGCAACAAGGCGCTCGTGCTGGGTCTGCTGGCTTTTGTGGTGCCTATCGTCATCGGTTTTGTGGCCAATGTCGCGCTGCTGAAGTATGGTGTGCTGACTTCGGTTCTGCTGGCCAGTATGTATGCGTCGCATACGCTGGTGGCCTATCCCATTGTGATTCGTTACGGCGTGTCGCGCCACCGCAGTGTCAGCATCGCTGTGGGCGGAACGGCTGTCACCGACACCCTGACGCTGCTTGTGCTGGCCGTTGTGGGCGGCATGTTCAAGGGCGAGTCGGACGGACTGTTCTGGCTGTGGCTGGTGGTGAAGGTCATCATTCTGGGTGCGTTTATCATGTGGTCGTTCCCCCGCCTGGGGCGCTGGTTCTTCCGCCGCTACGACGACAACGTGATGCAGTTCATCTTCGTCCTTGCCTTGGTGTTTCTGGGTGCGGGACTGATGGAGTTCGTGGGCATGGAAGGCATCCTCGGCGCATTCCTCGCCGGACTGGTGCTGAACCGCCTCATTCCCCACGTGTCGCCGCTGATGAATCACCTGGAGTTTGTGGGCAATGCCTTGTTTATTCCCTACTTCCTGATAGGCGTCGGCATGCTGATAGATGTCAACGTGCTGTTTGGTCACGTCAATTCGCTGAAGGTGGCGGGCGTGATGATTGTCATGGCCCTGCTGGGCAAGTGGATAGCCTGCTGGCTTACGCAGAAAGCCTATCGGATGACCTCGCTCGAACGCGAACTGATGTACGGCCTTAGTACGGCGCAGGCCGCTGCCACGCTGGCTGCCGTGCTGGTGGGTTACAACATCATCTTGCCCAATGGCGAACGTCTGCTGAACGACGACGTGCTGAACGGCACCATCCTGCTGATTCTGGTCACCTGCATTGTCAGTTCGTTCGTCACCGAGCGTGCCGCGCGCACCGTAGCCATGGATGAAGCCCATCCCGAAGAAGACCGTTCGCGCGAGCCCGAGAAGATTCTTATCCCGATTGCCAATCCCGATACGATAGAAGACCTTATCAACCTGTCTCTGGTGATACGCGACCCCAAGCAGAAAGACAACCTGCTGGCCTTGAACGTAGTAAACGACAGCAACAGCCCTAACGGCTCTGATGTGCGTGGCAAGCGCTATCTGGAGAAAGCCGCCATGATTACTGCTTCGGCCGATGTGCGCCTGAAGCAAATCAGCCGCTACGACCTGAACATTGCCGCGGGCATCATCCATACGGCGAAGGAGCACGGAGTGACCGACGTTGTCATCGGTTTGCACCGCAAGATGACCATCGTAGACTCCTTCTTCGGTATGCTGACTGAAAGTCTGCTCAAGGGACTGAACCGCGAAGTGATGGTGGCCAAGTTCCTGATCCCCATCAACACACTGCGCCGCATCATTGTGGCCGTGCCGCCCAAAGCCGAATACGAGGCGGGCTTCCAGAAGTGGGTAGAACACTTCTGCCGCATGGGCAACACGCTGGGCTGCCGCGTCCACTTCTTCTCGAACGAAGAGACAGCCGTACCCCTGCAAGCCCTCATCAAGAAGAAATACAGCCAGACGCTGACCGACTACTCCCTGCTGGACGACTGGGAAGACCTGCTGATACTGACCGGACAAGTGAACTACGACCACCTGCTGGTCATCATCAGTGCCCGCCGCGGCTCCATCTCGTACGACAGCTCGTTCGAGAAACTGCCCGGACAGCTGAGCCGCTACTTTGCCAACAACAGCCTGATTGTGCTCTACCCCGACCAGTTGGGCGAACCGCAGGATGTACTCTCCTTCTCGAACCCGCGCGGCAACAACGACCCGCAGCACTACGAGAAAGTAGGTCGCTGGTTCTATCGATGGTTTAAAAAGAACAATGCCTAATGACTGACATGAATATACCGAACGCTGCCTCTGCCGGCGGCACTCCGTGCCCCGACTGGCAACAGCGCACCCAACTGCTGCTGGGCGAGGAGAAAAGACAGCGACTGGCTCGTGCCCACGTACTGGTAGTAGGACTGGGAGGTGTGGGCGCCTATGCCGCCGAGATGATTTGCCGTGCCGGCGTGGGCCGCATGACGATTGTCGATGCCGACACCGTACAGCCCACCAACATCAACCGCCAGCTGCCTGCGCTGCACTCCACCGTGGGCCTGCCGAAAGCCGAAGTGCTGGCTGCCCGCTTCCGCGACATCAACCCCGATGTGCAGCTCAACGTGCTGCCCGTCTTCCTGAAGGACGAGAACATCCCCGCGCTGCTCGACGCTGACCGCTACGACTTTGTGGTCGATGCCATCGACACGCTGGCCCCCAAGTGCCACCTGATAGCCGAAGCCCTGAGGCGGCGCATCAAGATTGTATCGAGCATGGGGGCAGGCGCCAAGAGCGACATCACGCAGGTGCGCTTTGCCGACATCTGGGACACCTACCACTGCGGACTGAGCAAGGCCGTGCGCAAGCGCCTGCAAAAGATGGGCATCCGCCATAAGTTGCCCGTCGTGTTCAGCACCGAGCAGGCCGACCCGAACGCCGTCCTCCTGACCGACGACGAGCAGAACAAGAAGTCTACCTGCGGCACGGTGAGCTATATGCCCGCCGTCTTCGGCTGCTATCTGGCCGAGTACGTCATCAGGAGACTCTGAGTGAATTGATAATGAAAAATGAATAATGAAAAGGCAGGGCCTGCGGAGGCTTGTACAGCCGGCTGCGTCCTGCCAACTGCTGACCCGCATAAATCCATAACGAATGATTCAACTCGAAAACATAACCAAGAGTTTCGGCTCCCTCCAGGTACTCAGGGGCATCGACCTGCAGATAGAGAAAGGCGAAGTAGTAAGCATCGTAGGCCCCAGCGGTGCCGGAAAGACCACCTTGTTGCAAATCATGGGTACACTCGATGCGCCCGACACGGGTATGGTACGCATCGACGGCACCGAAGTAGGCCGCATGAAGGAGAAAGAACTTTCTGCCTTCCGCAACCGCCGCATCGGCTTCGTCTTCCAGTTCCACCAGCTGTTGCCCGAGTTCACGGCGTTGGAGAACGTCATGATACCCGCCCTGATAGCCGGTTTGGGGCGCCGCGAAGCCCAGTCGTCCGCCCTCGAAATGCTGAATCTGCTGGGATTGGCCGACCGTGCCTCGCATAAGCCCAGCGAACTGTCCGGCGGCGAGAAACAGCGCGTGGCCGTGGCCCGTGCCCTTATCAACCATCCCGCCGTAGTGTTGGCCGACGAGCCTTCGGGCAGCCTCGACACACACAACAAGGCCGAACTTCACCAACTTTTCTTCGATCTGCGCGACCGCCTGGGGCAGACGTTTGTTATCGTGACTCACGACGAAAGCCTGGCCCGCATTACCGACCGCACGATTCATCTGAAGGATGGGGCGGTGGTGCAAGAGGGTGACTTCTAACAAAAGATGGGCGGACATACCGCTATCCTCAGGTGCGGATGATGTGGACATACACGGATTGCCGTCGGATAGTGGTGCGAATGCCCCGGATGTCCCAACTCAGTAATTCAGTCCGAAAGCCCACAGGGGGATGACGTTGGCGTAGCCGGTCTCGATGTCGTCTTTTACGATGTAGCCTTCGCGGACGTTTTCTATTTGTTTCTGCCCTTTCTTGCGGCCGCCTATCTCGAAGGTTTTCCCGTCGATCTCGAAGTCGGACGCGGGCGAACTGACCACATCGTTCATCACCCGCATCTGATTCATGAAGAAGGTTTCGCGGATGTTGCCGATTTCGGCAGCGTCGGGGGCCAATGCGTAGATCAGGTTGGTGTTGTCCAAGTAGAGCTTTTCGGTTTTGCCCAGTCCGCGGATACCGCCTGTGGCGTCGCGCAGTTGGGCTATCATACCGGCTTTTTCCATATAAATCAGATAACTCGGGATGTCGTTCCGGCTGATACCAGTAGCTTCGGCCAGTTTTTGTATGACCGGTTTGAAGGGCACACTCCGTGCCACTACCATCAGCAGACTTTTCAGTTTCCGCCCCAGCGAGATGTTGGCCTGGATGTGCTGGGGAATGTCTACTTCCATTGTCTGGTTGATGACTTGCAGCAATTCCATTTCAAATTCCTCGTCTTTGCCGAAGGGATAGTAACCCATGCGTAAGTAGTGCTGGAACAGTGGCAGCGGATGGTCGGCCTGGGCGATGACGGCTTTGTGAGCCAGTATGTCGTCGAGGCTGTAGGCAGGCACTTCGATGCCGTGAAACAGTTGCAGGTATTCGCGAAACGACAGCCCCTGCATGTGGTAGATGGGGACGCGACGGCTAAGGTCGGCCATTCCTTTGTAGATGTCGAGGATGGAGGAGCCTGATATGACGACCTGCAACTCGTCGTAGCTGTCGTAGATTTGTTTCAGTTCCCTCGACCATCCATCGTATTTGTGTATCTCGTCGATGAAGAGATGCTTTCCGCCCATCTTGACGAAGCGGTCGGCCAGTTCCACTAAGCTGTGCTGTGAGAAGTACAGATGGTCGGCCGAGACATACAGCGTATCCGCCGTGTCGAGATTCAGCCTGATGTATTGCAGCAGCAGGGTCGATTTCCCTACACC
>NZ_FR882980.1:6016-6562 GCF_000435115.1 Bacteroides sp. CAG:633
GGTCCTACCAGACCGAAGAAACGGCTTTGCCACTTGATGCGGTGGTACATGAAGCGCAGGAAGCCGGTGGGCACGTTCTTTACTTTGCGCTGGAAGAATTCATATAGCTGTTCCATAGAGGGAATAATGGTTAATGGTCAATGGTAATCGGTTCATACTGACATCGCAAAGATAGGATTTTTGCATCAAATCCGTGCAGAATTCCTTGAAAACTGCACGAACTTCGTGCAATATTCCCTGATTTCTGCACGAATCGGGTGCAAAATCCGTATATCCGGCGGTTGAGTCGGGGTTATTCGAAGCTCAGGTAGTGGCTGAGGCGTTCCAGATCGTCGGGGGTGAACTCTTCGTAGAGGGCGAGGGGTTTGAGGCTCTTCAGCAGGCCGTGCTTGCGGCGATACTCTACGATGGCTTTGGCCTGATAGAAGTTCAGGTAGGGGTGGCGGCGCAGCTGTTCGATGCCGGTGCGGTTGACGTCGAGGCGTTGCAGGGCAGTGGTGTCGATGCGGAACCATGCAGCCAGCTGACGGTGGTCGAGGCCTATCT
>NZ_FR882981.1:0-2060 GCF_000435115.1 Bacteroides sp. CAG:633
CGAAACGTTGTAGCCGTAGAGCCCGCCTGTGCCGCGCGTGGCCTTGACCACCGCATCGCGCAGGGGTTCCGATGCGTAGGACAGCGTGTTGGAGCATACGCCGTTGACGGTGGCCCGTCCGAAGGCGTCGGGCAGGGAGAAGGACCAGCGGCCTGCACTGCGCTCCACGCCGTCCTGTGTGAAGATGGCCCGTCCCCCCTTGTCATAGACGGAGTAGGATGGCTCACAGCCCGGAAGTCGTCGGAAGATGCAACGCCCCAGCCCGTCGTAAAGGTAGGCCGTCGCGTGCGGGAAGGTCAGGATGGTGTCGAGTGAAAGAGGCCAGGTGCCGTGTTGGGCTATGTATGCCTCCACGCGCCCGTTGTCCTCGGGCGAGAAGACATAGCGCAGCCTGCCCGCGTCGTCGTGGACGTAATAGGTGGAATGGCTTTCGTCCCCGTCGATGCTGCGCGAGAGCAGCAGTCGGTCCTCTTCGTCGCGGAACTCCAGCAGTCGGTGCCCGTCCTCGTCGTCGGTTTCGGTGACGAATGCCGTGAAGCCCGTGGAGGAGACGAGGTATTCATCTCCTATCAGGAAGAAAGCCCTCAGGAAGTAGTCGGAAGCGGACGAGCTTTCGCTGGCCGCATGCGACGTGCAGGTACGCTTTCCGGCCTCGTACCAGCGGCTTCCGGCTGCATACTGTTCCTTGGGTCCGTTCAGCGGCAAGGCGCCGTAGATGGTTGTCGAGTAAGGCCGGGAATCGTTTCCCGCCAGTTGTCGGGAAGAGGCTTTCAGTGCGGATGTGTCGTTCAGGCAGTCGGTCCCCTGGTCCGAGAGGGCGGGGAGCCAGGTCCGCCAGGGGCGGCGGTGGCTGTCGTATTCGTGCAGGGTGACCAGCGAGCGGTGTCCGGGGGTGATGCCGGAGTACTGCTTGTAATTAAAGAAACATCCCTGCTCTCCGATACAAGAGGCAGGGATGTTTTTCAGAATCAGCGGCAGTTTGCCATGACTTAATTATCCAAAGGATCCTCAATCTTTATGGGATCCCAGGGAATGCGATGTTCGTTTCCACCGGCGCATAAGGGCAATGAAGGAGCCTCAAAGGTGAATTGGGTGCAATGCATTCGGATATACCCAACAGGATAATTATCAAAATCAAATTGAATAAAATACCCACTGTCATCTTTCAAGTAGGAAAAACCGGTTATTTCCAAATGATTTAGCACCATCCTTTGACAGTCTGTAAATTCATCATCTGAAATAGTTGTAAAGTTATACTCCACCATGCTCGGATAGGCACATTTTACTACAAAACTTCCATATCCTTGGCTCCAGTCAATATATATTCTCGTCTCAAACTTGCCAAAACAAATATTTTTTATCAGACACTCATAGATGCTGACAGCATCAGTTTCTTCATTTGTATATATATATTTCATATTAATCTTTTTTCCCATTTTTCTTCTTTTTTGCTATCCCATTGCTGATATTGGTGACTTCCTCATATGTGGGAACGTGAGCTTTATCCTCAATAAACTCGTGTACTTTACCTTCTTTATCTATATTCTGGCCTTTATTATGCGTATGACTGGTTCCCACATTTTCAACTTTGCCTTTTCCGATTTTATTTAGATGAGGTTTATCTTGTAAAACATCAGTTCTAGAACCATCGGGTTGGATGTAACTGCCTTTCGGTGTAGCCTGCGTATCTATCAATTTGCCATCTACATCCCCCAAAAAACGGGCTTTGGAACTACCTCGAACGACATTTTCAGCTTTACTTGCAGAACTAACCGCATCCACAGCCTTATCTACCGCCCGTGCTCCCTTGATGGCAGCACCCGCACCTCCCGGAACTAACGGTAATGCAACAGCAACCGCATCAGCAATAATTCCTACACCATCTAAAACGGCGGCTCCGATGTTTCCCTGACTGACATTTTCGGTAAAACTCTCTACGCCCATTATCAGGCTAAAAACATCCCAAACAGTTTCACCTATCTTACCGTCTTTATCGACATGCTTTATCGGGTTATCATAGCAGTAAGCGTACGGTGCCCATCCATACAGTTTCTCCGCCA
>NZ_FR882982.1:0-1368 GCF_000435115.1 Bacteroides sp. CAG:633
CTCAGACCATTTTTAATATTAAGAGTATAAAATTTCTTTTTAGGGCATACACACATATAACTTCATCCCCCGGTCTCCAATCCGTGATCATCCGTGTCATCTGTGGTGAATATCCCCCGTCATGTCAAACGAATATTTCTTTTCAATGTTTGGAAATGTAGCAAGAACTTCGTTTATTTGCGTTATGAACTTCATTTTGAAAGACTATGGCAAATTACATCCGTTTCGACTGGGCCATGAAGCGATTGTTGCGCAATAAGGCCAACTATGCTGTATTGGAAGGACTGCTGACCACGTTGTTGGAAGATAAGGTGAAAATCTGCAAGTTGCTGGAAAGCGAAAGCAACCAGGAGGATGAGTATGACAAGTATAACCGTGTGGACATGCTTGCCGAGGACTCACGGGGCGAACTGATCCTGATAGAAGTGCAAAACAACAACGAGTATGCTTACTTCCAGCGCATGCTGTTCGGTGCGTCGAAACTGGTGACGGAATATATCAACCGTGGCGAGGGATATGAAAAAGTGCGCAAGGTGTATAGCGTGAACATCGTCTATTTCTCGTTAGGGCACGGAAAGGATTTTGTTTACCATGGCAAGACGGAGTTCCGTGGCATTCACGAGGGCGACCTGTTGGAGCTTTCGCCATTCCAGCGTCAGACTTTCAAGGTCGATCAGGTGAGCCAGCTTTATCCGGAGTACTACATACTGAAGGTGAACGACTTCAACCGTGTGGCAAAAACGCCTTTGGAAGAATGGATTTACTATCTGAACACGGGCGAAGTGCCGGAAGGTGCCACCGCACCAGGACTGGAGACCGTGAAAGAGCAGTTGCAACTGGACCGTATGAGTCAGGATGAACTGAAAGCCTATTATCGCCACTTGGACAATATCGTCATCCTCCGGGATAATATTCAGACAGAACGGGCAGAGGGAAGAGCTGAAGGAAGAGCGGAAGGGAGAGAAGAAGGATTGGCTGAAGGAAGAGCTGAAGGAAGAGAACAAGGCATTAGGGAAGAGCGTCTAAAAAACGCTACTGCCATGAAAGCCGCCGGCATTCCAATCGAAACTATAGCCCAAATCACCGGACTCACAGTCGAGGAAATCAAAACCTTATAAACTGTCAATAATTTACAGATTACACAGATTTGTCAGATTAATTTATATGCAAACTGTAGAGACGCAAAATTTTGCGTCTCTATCCCTTACACATTATTATACTACTACCCCACCGCCATGTTTAATCCGTGATCATCCGTGTCTTCTGTGGTATTTTTCATCAGTTTGCAGGGTGAAGTTTCATCGTAATATTCTGTGGGTGAACTATTTGTGGTGAAAGATGGATACGCGGACTACACGGAATGAGCGG
>NZ_FR882983.1:0-1612 GCF_000435115.1 Bacteroides sp. CAG:633
AAGACCCGTTAGGATGACGAAGGGCGGGGCACACACCGTACGGAACCACAGAACTTCCACAGAATAATCAGAAACGTGGATGGACACACGGATGTACGCAGAAGAAACGTGAAATCTGCGAAAAACGGCGTCCATCCGCTTTTTTGTTTTGCCTGTTTGCTACGCAATCAGTACCTTTGCCCCTATATAACCAACCGGATGAGACAATGGAAGAAAAATCGGAGATATGCATATTGGAGAAGAAGGGAGTGAAGCCGACAGCCAACCGCATTCTGGTGTTGCGCGCTCTGCTTGCTGCTGCGCGACCGGTCTCGCTGCCCGAACTGGAAGAGGTATTGGAGAGGATGGACAAGTCGAGCATCTTCAGGGTGCTGGGGCTGTTTCTGGAGCATCGGGTAGTGCATACCATCGACGACGGCAGCGGTGCCCTGAAGTACGAACTGTGCGACGGCGAGACGGCCTGTTCCGTGGATGATATGCACATCCACTTCCATTGCGAGGCCTGCCGCCGGACCTATTGCTTCAAGACCCTGCACATCCCTTCGATCGTTCTGCCCGAAGGGTTCGTGATGCAATCAGTCAACTACGTGGTGAAAGGCCTCTGTCCCGACTGTGCCTCGAAACGGATGGATGAGTGAAATTCTACAAGAAAGACGTGAAGTTTTGGAAACAGGCAAGGTTCAACGTATGAAAATAAGCACTACCTTTGCGCCGCAATGACGGCAAGCAAGATTGTCCGTCTTCGATTAAAACAAGAAAACAACTATGGATTCTATCAAAATCAACAAAGTGCAGATACGCAATCTGCAAATCGAGGATTACGACCAATTGGCCCAATCATTCACACGTGTATATTCGGACGGAAGCGACGTCTTCTGGACACACAAGCAGATCGAGAAACTGATCCGCATCTTCCCCGAAGGGCAGATTGTGACGGTAGTGGACGAGAAAATCGTGGGGTGCGCCCTCTCTATCATCGTCAATTACGACGACGTGAAGAACGATCACACCTATGCTCAGGTGACGGGCAAAGAGACTTTCAACACGCACAATCCCAAGGGTAATATCCTGTATGGCATCGAAGTCTTCATCCATCCGCAATATCGCGGATTGCGTCTGGCACGCCGTATGTACGAATACCGCAAGGATCTTTGCGAGAAGCTGAACCTGAAAGCCATCATGTTCGGAGGCCGCATCCCCAACTACCACAAGTATGCCGACCAGATGCGCCCCAAGGAGTACATCGACAAGGTGCGCCAGAAAGAAATCTACGACCCGGTGCTCACCTTCCAGTTGTCGAACGACTTCCACGTACGCAAGGTGATGCGCAACTATTTGCCCAACGACGAGGAGTCGAAGCATTACGCCTGTCTGCTGCAATGGGATAACATCTACTATCAGCCACCCACGCAGGAATACATCAATCCGAAGACCACCGTCCGCGTGGGCTTAGTGCAATGGCAGATGCGTGCCTATAAGACGCTGGACGACCTGTTCGAGCAGGTAGAGTTCTTCGTCGATGCCGTGTCCGACTACAAGAGCGACTTCGTGCTGTTCCCCGAATACTTCAACGCCCCGCTGATGGCGAAGTTCAACGACGAGGGCGAGTCGG
>NZ_FR882984.1:0-8304 GCF_000435115.1 Bacteroides sp. CAG:633
CAAGTGTCTCTCACGAGCCGTGCAAGTGTCTCTCATAAGCCGCACAAGTATCCTCTAAAACCGCCCCCAAACGGCCCAAAACGAAGCCGAAGCCGGGCAAAACAAAAATATTAACTTTTTTTTGGCAAATATTAGGTTGTAAACAAAAAAAACATGTAACTTTGCAACCTAAACCTAAACATCTAAAAATTAACGCCTAATGTCTCTTCAAAACAAACATGCTTATTTAATCATCGCACACAATGAGTACCCCGTGCTGAGGACCTTGCTGTCGATGCTCGACGATGAGCGTAACGACATCTACCTCTACATCGACCGGCGCTCGCGCAACCTGCGAAAAAGCATGCATCATTACGAACTGAGCAGAGCCAAGCTCTACATCATCCCCAATCCCATCAAGCTGTATTGGGGTGACATCAGCTTGGTCGAAGCCGAATTTACCCTGCTGGAAACAGCTTCCGCAAACGGTAAATACGCCTATTACCACCTGCTGTCGGGTGTGGATCTTCCACTGAAAAACCAGAACTACATCCACGACTTCTTCGACCGCCACGCCGGACAGGAATTTGTGGAATACTGGCACAGTCCCGAACACCAGAAAGACCTCGATCGGAAAGTCTCGCGCTACTACCTCTTCACCAAGAGTCTGCGCCCCAACGACCGCTGGCACGCTTTCACCATGCCTTTCTACAACTTTGTACTCATCCTGCAAAAGCTGCTCCACTTCCGCCGCAAGCACGAAGTCGGATTCCAGAAAGGCTCGCAATGGTTCAGCATCACCAACGACTTCTGCCAATATCTGCTCAAGGAGAAAGCCTTCGTACTGAAACGTTTCAAATATACCCTGTGCCCCGACGAGATATTCATCCAGACCGTTCTGTGGAACTCCCCCTTCCGGAAAAACATCTACCGGCCCGAGGACGAAGCAGCCGGCAACATGCGCCTCATCGACTGGCACCGCGGAGGACCCTACGTGTGGAAGAAGCGCGACTACGACGAACTGGTACAGTCCGACAAGCTCTTTGCCCGCAAGTTCAGTTCCGACCAGATGGAGCTGGTGAACCACCTGGAAGCCACCTTCGCCTGCTAAATACCGTGAAGGCCTTCCGGCCTTCGCGACAAACAACCGCCTAAAACTGACCGACGAATGAAACAATACGATTACCTGATTGTAGGAAGCGGACTCTTCGGAGCCGTCTTTGCCCACGAAGCCCACAAGGCCGGAAAACGCTGTCTGGTGATAGAAAAACGCCCACACACGGGTGGAAACATCTATTGCGAGGAAGTGGCAGGCATCAACGTGCACAAGTATGGCGCCCACATCTTCCATACCGACAACAAGGAAGTGTGGCAATACGTCAATCGTCTGGTCGAGTTCAACCGATACACCAACTCTCCCGTAGCCAACTATCAAGGGAAGCTCTACAACCTTCCCTTCAACATGAACACCTTCTACCAGCTATGGGGAGTGCGAACACCTGCCGAAGCACAAGCCAAACTGCAGGAACAGTGCGCCGCCTATGCACACATCAGCCAGCCCCGCAATCTGGAGGAGCAGGCTCTCAGACTGTGTGGCAATGACATCTACCAGTATCTGGTGAAAGGATATACCGAAAAGCAATGGGGATGTGCCGCTACCGAACTGCCGGCCTTCATCATCAAGCGGCTTCCTTTTCGCTTCACTTTCGACAACAATTACTTTAACGATCCCTATCAGGGCATCCCTTACGGAGGCTACAACCGCCTCATCGGATTGCTGCTCGAAGGTGTCGAAGTACGTACAGGTGTCGACTATCTGGAGCACCGTGCCGAACTTTCCGCACTGGCTCACCGTACCCTCTACACCGGATGCATTGATGCTTACTTCGACTATGCCTGCGGACACTTGGAGTACCGCAGCCTGCGCTTCGAACACAAACTGCTGGAGGGCGTTGCCAACTTCCAAGGAAACGCCGTGGTCAACTATACCGACCGCGAAACGCCCTACACACGCATCATCGAGCACAAGCATTTCGAGTTCGGCCAACAGCCCGATACCGTCATCACCTACGAGTACCCCGACAGCTATGCGCCCGGCAAAGAACCTTATTATCCCGTCAACACCTCGGCCAACAACGAAATCTTTGCCCGCTATCAGTCCATGGCCCGACAAACACCCGACGTGCTGTTCGGCGGTCGTCTGGCCCAATACACTTACGCCGACATGGACGATACCATCGCTGCGGCACTGAGTCTGTGGCGCAGTCAGCAGTAACGTCCTTTGCCAGCCGTCTGCCACAAACCTCAGGGAGACAAAAAATATCTACAGCAGTTCTTGTTTTTTACCGAATAGGTTCTATCTTTGCAAGGTAGTAATACTAAAACGCTAACCGAATTTCTAATATAAAACAAGAATTGCAATACACATGTCATGCACGATAGCCCTTTTGATTATATATAATCACCGGTACGATAAAAACATAAAACGCTTAGAAGAGATTTACGACAACCGATTCAGCCACATTTACCATATAGTACCCTTCTATGACGGCGATCTGCCCAACGTGATTCCCGTCTACGAATCTTCGTACTATTTCTCCGGATACATCAGCCAAGCCTATCCCCACCTGAAAGGGAAAGGCTACACCCACTTCTTCGTAGTGGCCGACGACATGATTATCCACCCTGTGCTGAACGAAAACAACCTGATCGAAAAGATGGGCCTGGCCGAAGATGAGTGCTACATAGACTACCTGCTGAAGCTACAAGAACTGACCTACCCCTGGCGGCAAACCGAAGCCATGAAATATAAGGTAAAGCAGAAAGGAGTAGAAGCCGCACAATTCCTGCCTACCGTAGAAGAAGCGCAGAAACAGTTCGACAAATACGGCATCCCTTATTCGGCCATACCATTCCGTCCGCTGATAGATATCCATTGCAAATACATCTTCAAATATCTGCGCAACTACAAAAGACGCCACCTCGACTATCCGCTGGTAGGCGGATATGCCGACATTCTGCTACTGACAGCCGACATCATGGAAAAATTCACCCTGTACTGCGGGGCTTTTGCTGCTACCCGGCTGTTCGTCGAATTTGCCATTCCTACAGCATTGGTTCTGTCGACCGACAAACTGAAATTTACCTCCGACACTCCGTGGGAATCCGGCGTAATGTGGCGCCCCCATTACGAAACCTTTGCCCAGCAGTACGGCTACAACCTCTCCGAACTAATGAAGAACTATCCGGCCAAAAAACTATTCCTGCATCCCATCAAACTGTCTAAATGGTCCTAACATGAAAATCGCTGTTATCGGCGCCGGCATATCCGGACTTGCCATCGCACATATACTGAAACAGAAACATGAAGTCATCGTTTTCGAAGCCGACGCACGCCCCGGCGGACTGATCAAATGCGACTACGTCGACCACAGCCTGTTCCACCGGACAGGAAGGCATGTATTCAATACCAAACGAAAAGACGTGGCCGACTGGTTCTGGCAACACTTCGACCGAGAAAAGGAATTTACTAAGGCCCTGCGCAATTCGGTCATCGCCATGCCCGACGGGAAAGAAATCCCCTATCCCATCGAGAACCACCTTTATCTGCTGGACGAAAACACACAGAAATGTGTCATCGACGACCTTCTGCGTATGTCCAGCTCCGCTGCCGAACCACCTCACAACTTCGAGGAATTCCTGCGTAAACGCTTCGGCGATACCCTTTACCGGCTTTACTTCCATCCCTATAACACCAAGATATGGCGTCGTCCTTTGAACAAAGTTCCCCTTGAGTGGCTGGAAGGCAAACTACCGATGCCCACCGCTGCCGAAATCGTGTACAACAACATCAATCACGTCAAGGAACAAACCTTTGTACACAGTTCATTCTATTATCCCCGGCAAGGCGGCTCACAGTTCATTGCCGACCGTCTGTCGCAAGGCCTCAACATCCGATACAACTCGGCTGTGAACCATCTGGAACAAAACAAAAGGAAATGGATTATCAACGAAGAAACTTTCGACAAGGTGGTATTTTGCGGCAACATCAAACAGTTACCCACCATGCTCAACGGACATACAGCCATACGCCTCTATGCAGACAGAATAGACAGGCTCGAATCGCATGGCACCACAACCGTCTTCTGCGAAATCAGCCCCAATCCCTACAGCTGGATCTACCTGCCTGACGGACAACACCCTTCTCACCGAATCATCTGCACCGGCAACTTCTCTCCGGCCAACAACTCACCAGTCAGCAACCATCCGACAAAGAGACTAACCGCCAGCATAGAGTTCACCGACCGGATAGAGAAAGAGGAAATTCTGGAAAATCTTGCCAAGATGCCTTACTGCCCCCGTTATCTGACCCATCACTACGAGCAGTATACCTACCCTATTCAGGACAAAGACACCAAAGCAGCCATCGCCAGCCTGAAAAACGAATTACGCCAGGCAGGCATATACCTTTTGGGACGTTTTGCCGAATGGGAGTACTACAACATGGATGTAGCCATCGGTGCAGCACTCGACATGGAGAAGGAGTTTGCCTAACTCCTTCCCATCACTTTTCTGAAGAAGTCGGGAACGGTATTGTCTACATAGATAAAGCCATCCTTACACAAACGGTCGTACACAGGTGTACCGATCACGCGGCCATACTCCATCTCCAGCTTACCTTCTTTGTACATCTGGTAGAAGTAACGCCAATGGCATCCGCCATGCTTGCTGGGGTTCTGTTCGAGCTGCTTGCCTCCGTTAATCATTTTCTCCATGAAGTGACGCTTGCCACGGATGTTGTAATGATAGACGTGTACTTTTCCCAGCTCCGAACGGCGAGGGAACATGGTTACCTTGTGGTTGCCCATCGAAATCTGCAGGTAACACTTAGTACGGTGAATCACTTTCTTGTTCTGATGGTCGAACAGCGAATAGAGCGACAGGTCATACTGTTCGGGTTGCGGAACGGTCTTTACCATCTTGTTCCACTGCCAGAAAGGCTTGTCTTCTTCCGGATAGACACTGCGCACCTCGCACTTCAGCACATTGGAGTGGGTAGCCGACAAATCATTCTTCAGGTTACCCGAAGGTGAGTACCACAACTCATCGGCATCGGCATTGATCACCCAGTCGGCCTTGTACACCGTCTTTGCTTTCCATATCATGCGGTCCACCCATACTTTCTGCTTGTAGTTGGTAGCCTTTTCCCAGATGACTTCCTTTACCCAGCCTTTCTCCTGATACTTGCGGATGATGTCCGGCGTACGGTCGGTAGAATTGTTGTCGGTGATAATGAAACAATCTACCCCCATAGCTTTATGAAACAGAAGATTGTCTTCCAGTACATCTTCCTCGTTCTTCACCAGCAGCGTCATCACCAGCCGCGGCGAAGGTGTCAGCCGGAAACCTCCGAAGCTCTCGGCAAGAGCCAGTCCTACCTTTTTCAGAAAATACATGCTCATAGTCTATCAGATTTGTTAATTAATCGCCACTTTCACCCAGCCTGCCGGATAGATGTTCGGTGTCTCGCAATGCTGGAACCAGCGGTTGGGAACAATCACAATCTTATCCTCGTGCGGGTCGAGCCAGGCTCCCCACCAGCTGAAAGTACTGTTGCAGATGATGTGGTGGCGACAATGGCTCATCAGCATCATGTCTTGCCAGCTTTCTTCTCCCTTGTTCCAGTCGATGTAAACGGCATTCTGCAAAGGGATGTTCTCCTTCACCCAGGCTATATCGTCGGAGAATACATAATACGAAGGTGCAGCCACCCTGCGGTTCATCTCGGCTATAGCATTCTGATAATAGGGAAGCTGACAGACACTGCCTGTAGTGGCCCAGTGTTGCGGTTGCAGATAGTCGCCCCGACGGATGTGCAGCGAAACGGCATTCGCATCGGCATCCAGCCGGCGAAGCAATTCGGCACTGCGGGCGTTCACCTTGCTACTGTCGAAGGTAAAAGCCTTGCGCACCTCATCCTTTATATCAGCAAAGAAGCGCTCGGACTGATAAAAGCCTTTGAAATAGAGCAGCGGCCACAGGTATTTCTTTTCGAATGCCCGCAGACTGTTGGGGTCCTGCTTGCGCTCGTATATCTTCTTAAAGAACAGAAACTCAATCACCTTTTTCAACGGTTGGTTGATGCAGAATTCCGTATGCGGCAGATTGAAGACGCGATGCATCTCGTAACCATGATGAACATGATAGTGCACCATATCCGAAAGGTCAATGCGCACCTTGGGATAGCGCTTCTTCATTCGCAAATAAAAGGCGTAGATAAACATCTGGTTACCCAGTCCGCCTGTCATTTTTATCAGTCTCATAACTGTCTGCTTCTATTATATATGTATAATTGGTTCTGTTTGCCATACTACCTGTTCATAATCCCCAGACGCTCGTGCAGTCCGTCACAATAAGCTTTCCACAGGCGGGCAATGTCGCCCCACTGCCAGGCATCGGAGAAGGGGCAGGTGAAGAACGCCACCAGTATATAGCCTATCACTCCGTTGAAACCACGAAGATACCTGACGGCCCAGTTGCGTCCGTAGTGATGGTTCAGGTACGTGGAATTGCGCACCTGATAGTATCGTTTCCATTTCTTTTTCTTGCTGCGTTCACTCCACGTGTCGTTCGAGAAGAACTTTTCCTTATCCATCAGAGCCGAGGGTACGTAGAGTATCTTGAATCCTGCCAACACGGTACGTAGGCAATAGTCGGTATCGTCGCAGAAGATAAAAAGTTCCTTGTTGGGCAACCCGATTTTTTCGATTACTTCCCGGCGGATAAAGGGACCTTCGAAGGCGGTTCCTTTCACCTCGGTAGGAGCGGTTATGGTCTGCTTCGACAGTTTCTTGCCGTACATCGAAGAAAAAGGATTGGTCAGGTTGTATTCCTGAAAATCGTGGGTGAAGATTTTTCCCTCCATCAAGCGGCGGGGCGCCAGAATACCTACGTCTTTTCGCCTGGCTTCGGCCAAGAGATGTTCCAGACAGTCGGCCCGCGGGAATACATCATCGTCCATGCACCACACCCAGTCGGCTCCTTGCTGATAAGCGCGTTGCATGCCAGTATAAAAACCGCCCGAGCCTCCTACGTTGGACTGATGGATGACGGTCAGGTCGCTCTGCTGGTCGAGCCATGCGGCAGTGCCGTCGGTGCTGCCGTTGTTTACCACTATGATAGAAGTAAGCGGCTTGTTCTGCCGCAAACAATGAATGTTTCTCTTCAGGAGTTCCTGACGGTTGTACGTCACGACCACAGCGATAATGTTCATAGCAGATTCTTGTTTTAAAGGATTCTTGTTTAATAGAGTTCTCCTCCCTTTTCGGTCTGAAGCCGCCGATAGTAGGAAATCAACTGAAAGCATTTCTCGGCATCGAAGCCCCGCACCTTGGCATATTCTTCGGCCATCAGGCGGTGCATCTCCGGAGTAGCGGGCAAGCGTTCGAAGTTACGGCATCCGCGCCGCAGGCCGATGTGCCCGATGTACATACGGTTCAGGTCGACTATCTCTATCTTGGCCGAACCGTCGGGCATGGGGCGGAACAGAATGTTGCCGCGGCCATAGTCTTTGTGGGCATATCCGTTTTCGTGCAGAATGGCAGTCACCCGTCCGATTTCGCGCAACACTTTCTCTTCGCACTCGAATTTCTGCACAAAAAGATCGGAATATACGTAAGGACAGTCGGACAGACAGCTGACGTAGTAACTCTTGTCAAACAACAGCCCCTGACGCTGGTCCATACTTCCGACGGGCTGTGGGGTGCCTACTCCCAGCTTCAGGAACGCATCGGCATAAAGGAAAGAACGTTTGGCCTTGGAAGCGCGAAACACGCCGTAAATCACACGGTTGAGCCAATTGGGCTGATGAAAGGATTTCACCACATAGGTGACTCCTCCGTATTCCATACGACGCAGTTCGTTCCGCCCTCTGTGTATCACCACGCCTTCGTTCCGACGAAAGCGCATAGGCAACGACAATATAAACGGCTCCAGACTTTTATAGTCCGGATGAATGGTCAATACCCTCGGATGAAGAAAACGATATAGAGCGGAAACCTTCCCCTTATCTTTTATCATAATGAATGTACCTAAGCTTATAGACAAAGCGTTGCCTCACAGCATCCAAGACAACGGAATTCGCGGCAAATATAGGCATTATTTGACAGACTTCCAAAAAACACATTGCCTGCCGACCACACAATTTCAATATGGAAGCCGAAGGAACTGAATTTTACCGGAAGAAAAGGCTGACTCCTGCTGAGAGACACTTGCATTCCATTTGTGGGACACTTGCACGGCTCGCGAGCCGTGCAAGTGTTATTC
>NZ_FR882984.1:8339-13754 GCF_000435115.1 Bacteroides sp. CAG:633
CGAGCCGTACAAGTGTCCTACAAACGGGGTTCAAAGGAGGTGTTTCACCCTTTTCCGCCGCCTCTTTTCCCATTCTCTATCTCTGGGAATTTTCTTCAGTAAGCGATAAAGGCATGAAGCCGGTTTCGGAACATGCCGAAAAAGGTGCAACCTTCCTGCTTCAGATTTTATCCAGTCCTTTCGTATATTTCAGCCAATAATACTTCAAAGGATTCTTATACTTCAGCTGTTTCCAGGGACGGCTGCTGTGAGGACGGTGCCACACGGGAAGCGTCGTGAACAGATAGTTGCGGAACCCTTCCTTCTGCGACTGGTGCGAGATGGTGACATCGTGCCAGTTCTTCTCCGGGTCGAGCTGGTGGAAGTCGAAAGTCCGCAGAAAGTTGACTGTCAGCAGCGAGCAGCAGAAGCTGCAATGCTTCTTTTCGGGGTATACCTGATTCTCGTTTCCTTTGGCAAACAGGTAGGGATAGTTTATCTCGCCTTTCTCATCGACGGTGACGGCGGCAGCTATGCCACAGTCCGTGCGCTCCTGCGCGCCGTCGAACAGAGCCTGAAGCGTATTCTTCTTCACCACCACGTCCGACTCTACAATAATCAGCGCAGCATCTTCGGCAATGGCGCGCTCCTGCGCCATCTGAAGCACCAGCAGATAGTTGGGCGAAGGATGGTCGGTCAGATCCGAGAGGTTCACCAGATTGAACCCCATCTTCTTCGAGGCCTCCTGCAGCCGGGCTGTATTTTCGGCCGTACTGAAATCGTTGTAGATGGTATATGTGTAAGGCACTTTGATGTCCGATGCCACGATGGCTTCGGCCGTCTGTAAGGTCAGGTCAATGGAGTCCTTTACCGGAGTAATCACATGAATGCATTTCATACGTTCTATTTTTATCGTCTATTTGTCCGTCGATGCCATAGGGCAGACAAAACTATGTAATATTTTGCAAATGTCCAAACCCCGTCTGTATTTTGTGCTCCATACGCAAGAACCGCACCCGGCTCATCCAAGATCCGCTATCAACGCCACAACCGGAACTCCACATCCTCGAACGTAATGCAGTCCGCAGGATCGGCTTCATTGTAGAGGGTACCCTCCATCCGCCCGGTGACAACCGGGAATGACGTCATTGCAGCATCTTTATAATCTACATCGTCCACCTGCAACAGGAACGGATGCTCCGGAGAGCAGCAATAGGTCCTTCCGCTATCCGCAAAAGTCAAACTGATGTATGGCACCCGCTCCGCATTGGCATCCACCAACTTCGATGATGTCAACTCAAACGAGCCCGTTTCCATCGGTCCCCATTGCAGATGCATGGTTGCCCAAGGCTCATCGCGATAATCGGCTGCAAACCTGATAAGCCATCCGGTGATGTCAATATGCTGATACGAGTCCTGCGGGATATAGAGTAAAGGATCTATCCGGACATCATAATAAGAGTCTTGCCTGATGTTTATCAAGCTGTCATTCATCATTCCCACAAAATAACTCTTTGTGTAAGGCAACGCTCCGGGCAAGGAGTCTTCATCATGTCCGTTGCCGCAAGCGGCAAGGCAAAGCAACAGGGCAGCCAACAGGGTGGCAGGAAAAAACTTCAGTTTCATAATATTACAGTTTAAACAGTTATACAATTGTTTCATACCATTTTCAAATTTGACGTTACGAAGATGAGCGGAATAAACCAGATAATCGCTAAAAAAGAGTACGCAAAAAGTACGCATTTGACTTGCGTACTTTTTGCGTACCCCTTAGAACAACCAACTTATCTATTGTTTTTCAAACATTTGCCTATGTTTACTTATAAACTTTGAACAAGTTGGTCACATTGTTTAGAAGACCCTTTTGTTCCGGACAGCTTTGTGTAAAGCCGTGAACGGACAGACGAAATATCCTGTTTGGAACTAATCATAATGGTTGCCATTTGAGTAGGTGTAACACCTATTTTGATCAATAAACAAATATGTAGTTCCTTTTCTGAAATCTGAGGATATAACTCTTTCAACCGTGTAGTGAAACCACCATACGCTTCATCCACTTGTTCCTGTAATTCTTGCCAATCTTCAATCTTAAGCAACTGGGATTTTTCTTTACTGTTGGCTACTGCCTGAAACTTATTATAGATGTTCGTCATATATAAACCAGCTTCAACCTTCCGCTGTATTTCTTGCATCTCTTCAATTCGCCGATTGTCTTTCTCAATCTGTTCTTTTTGAACCAGCAATAAATTCCGATGTAGCAAGTCTTTGTCTTTTACTGCATTTTCCAATTGCCAAGACAATTCTTCAATCTTCTTTTTGTTTTCTTCTATTTGTTCTTGGCTATATTGCTTCAGTTTTTCTTGTTGACGTTTCAATTTTTCCTGTTGAAGTAACATAGTCTGTTCCTTTCGTTTGTTTTTTTGCCAAAAGACAGCAAACAATAACAAAGAAAACAATGCCACCAATACTAAAAAGAAAATTAGGTTCCTATGATTAAAGTTCTCCTTTTTCAACTTTATATTTTCTTTCTCAAACTTATGGTAATTATACAAAGCATCAATTTTATGAATTGTCTCTGTACGAATACTTTGTTTAAGAGAATCATCATAAAGCATATACAAGTCATAATACTCCATTGCTTGAGTAACATCCCCCCGTTCACGGGCTATTTTAGCCAACCCTTGGTAAGCACTCGCTTTGTGAGAATACGAATGAAGAGATAATTTCTTCCTATAATAATAAACAGCTGAATCTAATTGGTTTGTATTATAATAGTATTTTGCCGTGTTGTTGTAATACATCGGCATGCTAAGCGTATCAACAGCTTGCCAAGCGATTTGAAGTTTTTCACATGCCGCCGGATAATTACCCCAATCGACGTAGAACCCTGCCAATTCCCCATAGACCATACTTAATAAGATACTGTCTTGCATGTATTGCGCCATTTCACCAGCACGATTGTAATACCAAATAGCACTGTCTTGCCGTTCCCTCACCGCAAAAGACCGCCCAATATCCCGCAAGTCGAAAACAAGGTTGGCACTGTCTTTCAGTATCAAGTCACATTGATAAGCCTTACGGAGCACACCAGGCAATTCGTCGTAAAGTTCTTGATAGAAGAATAACGTCCCCATCTGGCTGTAGATGCGGCTCAGCAGATTGTAGTCCGTCAGCTCCTCGCGCTCCATGACGTCGATGGCACGCTGGTAGTACTCCAACGCCCGTGGAGCATCCTTCAAGTCGCTATAAGTGCGGCCGGCATAGTAGAGGGCTTCGGGCAAGTGGGTCTTGTCGCGCTGCTCCCGATAGTAGCGCACTATGGAGAGGATCAGGCTGTCCGAAGTGTGCGTGACGTAAGCCTTGTCATCAGCCTTCACGCGAAGCAGGTTGTAGTACATCCGGACACGTTCCGGGCAGTGACCGATGCTGTCGGCCCACGTGCCCAACACAGCTTTCATACTGTCCGGACGTACGTTCAACAGAGAGTCGGCCTGCTGCAACAGGCGGACGTCGTCGCGGTCGGCATGGCAGGAAACCAACAGGACGACGACAAAAAGGATGATATAGCAAGCGGGGTGTTTCATATTGTGCGTCTTTTTTTTCCGTTTTCAAAGCACAAAGATACGCTTGTTCGAAATAAGATGCTATAAAAAGGAAGAATAGTATCGCCAAATCATGGATATTCACAAATATAGCCGTACCTTTGCCGCCCCATAAAGAGAGAGAAAAAAGGTCTGGAATAGAACGGCCTAGCATAGAGAAGTCAATGAATGAAAAAAGCTTAAAACCGCGCTTCGCAAAAATGCCCGACTGGAAAAGCGCGTGGAACCGTACAGCTATCGTTTTTGCAGCTGGACTGTTCCTGAAACTCACCCTTTTCGATGCCATCTGGTGCATGGACACTACTTTCGCATCGTTTTCGTACCTGGAAACCTACCTTTCCAAGTTGTTCATCGCTACGTTGCTACTGCTCCCCTACATCCTGTTCAGGAGCAAAGGGGTAGAAAGCGTTATTCTGTTCTGGCTCGACAGCCTGCTTATCTGCAACCTGCTCTATTACCGAACGTACTACACACACATCCCACTGAGCAGCTACGTACTGGCCGGCAACCTGACCGACTTTACCGAAAGCGTCAGAGATTCGTTCAGAATGATAGACGTCCTGTTGCCCTTGTCGTCCGTCGTCACCATCTTTATGGCGTTCCGCAAGCCAGACCGTAAGGGAAGCAGCCTCATCCGAAGACTTCCCGGATACTTTACCGTATTGGTTGGAACAGCATTGCTGAACATGGCTTGCCTAAGCTTCTACGGCGGATTCCATCAGTCATTCAATGCCATCCGGCAATCGCCTTACCTGTGTTCAAGCTGTGCACCGATGTTCACCGTATTCGGCTGCGTATACTACGACCTGACGGAACAGCAACAGGAAATCACCCCCGAAATAGACCAACGCATCGGGAGCTGGCTTGCCGCACAGCCCGCATGGACGCCCCTGCCCGACTCGATAGAGACGCGCCGCAACTGCATCCTGATTCTGGCCGAATCGTTCGAAAGCTGGGTGCTGGAGCAAGAAGTGGAAGGACAGGAAATCACGCCTTGCCTCAATCGCCTGCTGAAGGAACCGACTACCCTCTACGCTCCCCACGTGCTCACCCAGGTGAAAGGCGGACGCTCTATCGACGCCCAACTGATGATCAACGCCGGCATGCTGCCCCTCAACTCGGGCGCATACAGCAGCCTGTACCCCGACAACCACTACGCCACCCTGCCCAAAGCCATGCACGAGCTAAAACACTCGCGCAACTATCTGCTGACCATCGACAAGGTATCGACCTGGAATCAGGGAGCCATTGCCTACAGCTTCGGGCTGGACACCATCATCGCCTATCACGACTTCCGCAAAGCCGAAGCCTTCGGCACACACAAGCGCATCGGCGACGTGCCTTTCTTCGAGCAGTGCAGCGAGAAAATCAGTGAGGGCGAGGTGTGGAAGCAGAACGAAACAGTCTTCATGCAGTTCGTCACCTACTCCGGCCACGCGCCGTTCGTGCTGCCCCAGCACTTGCAGGAAATCAGTTTCTCCGACTCCATCCCCACGAAGGCAGCCGACTACATGAAGACGGCCCGCTATACGGACAAAGCCCTCGGACAGTTTGTCGACTTCTTGAAGTCGCGGCCCGAGTATAAGGAAACACTTATCGTCATCACCGGCGACCACGAAGGACTCGCTTTCTACCGCAACGAGCTGTGCCAGGCGCCTGCCATGCAGGGCATTGTTTCCGACAAGCCCTATACGCCGCTCATCATCCTCAACTCGCCCGTAGGCATGCGCTACGAAGACGTGATGGGACAGATAGACATCTACCCCACCCTGCTCCAGCTGCTGGGACTCGAACGCTATCCGTGGAAAGGCATGGGGCAGAGCATCCTGTCGCC
>NZ_FR882985.1:0-3679 GCF_000435115.1 Bacteroides sp. CAG:633
GCTGCAGGAATGTTATTCCCGGCAGGAGGCTGCCGCTTTGTCCAAGATTGTCTGTTGCGAACTTCTGGGGCAAAGCACGGTCGACTATTACCTGGGCAAAGATATGATTTTATCTTCAAACGTTGAACAGGAATTGGAAAGCATTCTTTCGCGCCTGTGCAATTTTGAGCCTGTGCAGTACGTTCAGGGCTTTGCCCGTTTTCTGGGGCGGACGTTCCGCGTGAAGCCCGGGGTGCTGATTCCCCGTCCCGAAACCGAAGAGCTGGTGGAGAGGATGTTGAAGCAGGTGTCGCCCACGGCGCGGATATTGGATGTGGGTACGGGCAGCGGGTGTATCGCCGTCAGCCTGTCGTGCGAATTGCCCGAGGCCGACGTACGGGCATGGGACGTGTCGGACGAGGCACTGGCCGTGGCGCGTGGCAATAACGATTCGCTGGGCGCGTCGGTGCGCTTCGAGCAGCACGATGTGCTGACCTATCAGCCCGACGGGTGCGAGTGCTACGACGTGATTGTGAGCAATCCGCCATACGTGACCGAGGCCGAACGGGCCGACATGGAGCGTAATGTGCTCGACTGGGAGCCGGCTTTGGCCTTGTTTGTGCCCGACAATGACCCGCTTCGCTTCTACCGCCGCATTGCGCAGCTGGGTATCGACTTGCTGGTGTCGGGCGGCAGACTGTACTTTGAAATCAACCGGGCTTTCGGCCCCGACACCGTAGAGATGCTGCGGCAGATGGGGTATGCCGAAGCCTTTATCGAACAAGATATTTCCGGAAATGACCGGTTTGTAATAGCTAAGAAATGACAGAAATCACAGAAAATGACGCTTTCCGCAAAGTGGCGGCTTATTGTGCCGCTGCCGAGCATTGCCGTGCCGAGATTGTAGAGAAGATGCAACGCTGGGGACTGCCCTACGAGGTCGTAAACCGTGTGGCCGACCGCCTCGAACAGGAGAAGTATATCGATGAAGAACGCTTCTGTCGTGCTTTCGTGCGCGACAAGTATCGCCTGGCCAAGTGGGGCAAGGTGAAGATAGGCCAGGCACTGCAGCTGAAGAAGATTCCGAGACTGGTCTACCTGCCGCTGCTCAACGAGATAGACGAGGCCGACTACCTGAGTGTGCTGCAAGGTTTGCTGGCATCCAAAAAGAAAAGCGTGCACGCCGCAAGCGAATTCGAACTGAATGCCAAACTGATACGCTTCGCCCTGAGCCGCGGTTTCGAGCTGAAAGACATACGGCGATGCATCGATATCCCCGACGAGGAGCTCTGTGAGGCGGACTAAAAAAAAATATCGCCTTTTCTTTTTCAAATATCATTCTCTTTCCTTACTTTTGCATTCGTATTTATCATAAGTTAGTTTGCTATGAAAACTTTGGAAAGATTGTTTGCAGAAAAATTGCTGAAGATTAAAGCGATCAAGTTACAACCGGCTAACCCTTTCACTTGGGCTTCCGGATGGAAATCTCCATTCTATTGTGACAATCGCAAAACATTGTCTTATCCTTCTTTGCGTAACTTCGTGAAAGTAGAGATTACGCGTATTATCCTGGAACGTTTCGGACAGGTCGACGCCATTGCCGGCGTAGCAACCGGAGCCATCCCGCAGGGTGCATTGGTGGCCGACGCGCTGAACCTGCCTTTCGTATATGTGCGTTCCACGCCGAAGGACCATGGATTGGAGAACCTGATCGAAGGCGAGCTTCGTCCGGGGATGAAAGTTGTAGTAGTAGAAGACCTTATTTCGACAGGCGGAAGCAGCCTGAAAGCTGTCGATGCCATCCGTCGCGACGGATGCGAAGTTATAGGTATGGTTGCTGCCTACACGTATGGTTTCCCCATTGCCGAAAAGGCATTCAAGGAGGCTAAAGTGCCGTTGGTGACACTGACCAACTACGAAGCCGTCATGGAAGTGGCATTGCGCACCGGCTATATCGAAGAGTCTGACATCGAAACGCTGAACGAATGGCGTAAAGACCCCGCTCATTGGGATGCCGGTAAATAAATACTGTTTGGAAAATATTTTTGTATGATGAAAGAATTGTTCGGATAGTTATTGTCCGAATGATTCTTTTTTTGTCTTTAAAGAACCCGTGATATATGATCAAATTCGAAAGTAGCGTTAAGATGATAGCCGCCTCGCAGGCTGCTGTCTACGAGAAACTGTCCGACCTGAACAATCTGGAGAAAGTAAAGGACCGCCTGCCCGAAGACAAGGTGAAGAACCTGACCTTCGACGCCGAAAGCCTGTCGGTAGAAGTGCCGCCCGTAGGAAAAATCACCTTGCAGATTGTGGAAAAAGAACCCTGCAAATGCATCAAGTTCGGCACCACCACCTCGCCGCTGCCCTTCAACCTGTGGATACAGATATTGCCCACGGCCGAAAACGAATGCAAAATGAAGCTGACCATCGGCCTGGAGCTGAATCCCTTCATGAAAGCCATGGTGCAGAAACCCCTGCAGGACGGCGTGGAGAAGATGGCCGAGATGCTGTCGATGATACCCTATTGATGCACGAAACGTTTCATTAACCCTTAAACACCTCAATACAAGATATGGCTCAGAAACTTTGGGAGAAATCCGTTCAAGTAAACAAAGACATCGAACGCTTCACGGTGGGACGCGACCGTGAAATGGACCTCTACCTGGCCAAGCACGACGTACTTGGCTCCATGGCCCACATCACCATGCTCGAAAGCATCGGTCTGCTGACTGCCGACGAACTGAAACAGCTGCTTGCCGCGCTGAAGGACATCTACGCGCAGGCCGAAAAAGGAGAATTCGTGATAGAAGACGGAGTGGAAGACGTACACTCGCAAGTAGAACTGATGCTGACCCGCCGCCTGGGCGATGTAGGCAAGAAGATACACAGCGGACGCTCGCGCAACGACCAGGTGCTGCTCGACCTGAAGCTCTTCACCCGCGCACAGATTAAGGAGATAGCCGAAGCCGTCGAACAACTGTTCCACGTCCTCATCCGCCAGAGCGAACGCTACAAGGACGTCCTGATGCCCGGCTACACCCATCTGCAGATAGCCATGCCTTCGTCGTTCGGACTGTGGTTCGGTGCTTACGCCGAAAGCCTGGTCGACGACATGCTCTTCCTGCAAGCCGCCTTCAAGATGTGCAACCGCAATCCGCTCGGCTCCGCTGCCGGATACGGTTCGTCCTTCCCCCTGAACCGCACGATGACCACCCGTCTGCTGGGCTTCGACTCGCTGAACTACAACGTGGTCTACGCACAGATGGGACGCGGCAAGATGGAGCGCAACGTTGCCTTCGCCCTGGCCACCATCGCAGGAACGCTGTCCAAGCTGGCCTTCGATGCCTGCATGTTCAACAGCCAGAACTTCGGCTTTGTCAAGCTGCCCGACGACTGCACCACCGGTTCCAGCATCATGCCCCACAAGAAGAACCCCGACGTCTTCGAACTGACCCGCGCCAAGTGCAACAAGATACAGTCGCTGCCCCAGCAGATTATGATGATAGCCAACAACCTGCCCTCGGGCTACTTCCGCGACCTGCAGATCATCAAAGAAGTCTTCCTGCCCGCTTTCGAGGAGCTGAAGGATTGCTTGCAGATGGCCACTTACATCATGGACGAAATCAAGGTGAACGAGCACATCCTCGACGACGACCGCTACTCGCTCATCTTCAGTGTCGAAGAAGTGAACCGCCTG
>NZ_FR882986.1:0-1545 GCF_000435115.1 Bacteroides sp. CAG:633
CCGTAAGGGCTCCACACCAGGATGGCAGGACAGGGTTTGCCATCGGTCGGACGGAACACATCGGCATAGATGGTGACACCGTCGCGCAGTTTGATGGGAACATCTCTTTCCAGCAGAATGTCGCAGGTCAGCGGTTTGGCTCCCTCGCGACGCACACTGCCGGCCTTCAGCACCAGTGTCTCCTGCCTGAAACCCGGATAGCGCACACGGTCTGCACTGACCGGCAAAGCCTTGCGCATGGGTACCTTTATCTCCTTGCCGCCGGCATCGTGCAAGGTGACTTCCTGTTGTGCCGCCGCACGCTGCGTGCAGACGGCCAGGAGTGCCAGAACTCCTGTATAAATCCATTGTTTCTTCATATTCTTTACGTCTTATCAATAGGACATCCGTTTGTTTTCCGACTGCAAATTTCAGCATTCCTCCTCGGTAAATGCTGTTAAAACAGGAACCGGAATTGGTTAAATACGAAACAAAGCGTATCTTTACCGGACAGAACCCGTATAAGGAATCCGATGAAAGAGCAGATTATCAGACTAAGCGAACTGATGGAATATCATCAGGTAAAGGAGGTGTACAGAAACCGTATCGCCTGTTTCCGCATGGACAACCGGCTAGTCAACATCGACACCATCCCGCCAGCCTTTGCCGACATCTTCTCGTTCGTACTGGTTCAAAAGGGAACTGCCGTCTTCTCGCTCAACTGCCGCGAACGGACGGTATGCCCGGGCGACCTGCTGCTGTTCTGGCCCAGCCTGCTCGTCTCGCTCAACTGCCAGAGCGACGACTTCACAGCCCTTCACCTGCTATGCGAACGGGAACTGTTTGAGCACCTGCTATCTACCCGACCTGCCTATCAGACCTACTCGCTTTTCTTCTGCCAGACCGATTTCCCCGTTCTCCGCCTGAGCGATGCCGACACCGAAGCCCTTGCCCGCAGCATGGAAGAAATCAGCCGACACATCCTCCGGCCGGGAAATTATCAGGAGGACATCCTGCACCACCTGCTGCACACCTGCCTGCTGCAAGTGCTCGAACTCATCGAAGGACAGACGCCCACCCGTCCGGCCGCCCTTACCCATGCCGAAGTCCTCTTCCAGCGTTTCATCACCCTTCTGACCCGCCACTACAAGGAAGAGCACTGCATCGCCTTCTATGCCAACAGCCTTTCAGTCTCGACCACCTACCTGTCGCGCATCATCCGCCAGACTACACAGAAAACAGCCGGTTACTTCATCACCGGTCTGCTCTATGCCGAAGCCTGCCGCCTGCTGCTGCACACCGACCTCAGCATACAGGTCATTGCCGACCGCCTGCACTTCTCCGACCAGTCGGCATTCGGCAAATTCTTCAAAGCCAACGCCGGCCTGTCGCCCCAGCAGTTCCGGACCAACGGGCAGCGCAGCGAGGCGTGCTCTTCTCCGCAAGCAGAGTAACCGCCTGTCCCGACAACAAAAAATTAACTTCCTACGTTACAACGAACGGAAAAAAACATGAACTTTGCTTGTGATTCAAAAAAACACCAAACATGATGCAAACATACAAGTT
>NZ_FR882986.1:1585-1828 GCF_000435115.1 Bacteroides sp. CAG:633
TCTGCTGTTCGTCATTTCGTTGTTCATAAATGCTTTCGGCATTGCCTTCATCACCAAAGCCATGTTGGGCACCTCGCCTATAACCAGTGTCACCTATGTGCTGAGCATGTTCACCCCTTACAGTATGGGCATCTGGACCATCCTGCTCAACCTGCTGTTTGTCGTGCTCGAACCCTTCTTCATGTCCCGCAAGGAACTGAAAGACGAGTGGCGCATGTACGCACTGCAGATTCCCATAGCCTG
>NZ_FR882987.1:0-1288 GCF_000435115.1 Bacteroides sp. CAG:633
CCAGTCATAGACATCTTTTGCCCATTGTTCGATTTCCGGACATCGCTGGAGATGGCTGTTGTCTGCACCCTTTTCCAGATTTACGGTTTGGGTTCCAAATGCCATCTCAAGTGTACGGTCATGATTACCTCCGAAGATAAATTTCGCACAACAGTTTGGTTGAATTTTGCTGTCCGGCTTGAAAGGCTTCCAGCCCAGTTCAGTCAATCGTTCCTGCAAACGTACTTCAAGCGATTTCTCTTGATAGCCTAACGGATGAACTTTCCCATCGGGCCCAATCTCGAAATTCAGTTTCATTCGGGTCTTGTCATAGTGATTGGTCGGATCCTGATTCTTTCTGTCAATTTTGTCGTCATTCCAATGCCTTTCGTTTTCATTCGCCTCTGATGTGCCGAATGACTTCCCGGTTTCAACATGCATGGCCTGTTTAATATCTGTATTCATATAGGGTATTCTTTTGATAAATGATTAATATTTGAGTTTGCTCTTGTGCCAGTCCGCTCTGCGGGACAATGACCGGATTTTATTGCCGTCAGGCAAAAAGTCCTTATTGTGTTAAGGACTTTCTATAAATCCTCGGAACAAGTTCCTTTACTATTCAATAAGTTCCAGATCCAGTTCATCAATGAGCAACTGCAATGCTGGATTACGTTGTATCATCTGATGGAGTATCTGTCTCTTTGATGGTGAATACAGGAAGAAGTCTGCAATGTCCAATCCTTGGCTGCGTTGCTCTTCATCGGATGTACATTCCAAAACATTGGACACAACAACCCGTTTGCATATTCCAGACAACAAAGCAGACTTTTCTTTCCATTGTTCGGTTGCTCCTAAATCAGGGATGAGAGTAACCTCCCTGCCTTTGAGGACCTGCATGGCTTCACTATTGAAACAACCGTTCTTACCACCTGTTGCCAGCCATATATAATCGGGGATAAAATGGCTCATTACAACAGCGGTCTTTTCACTTTCCACCAGCATTACCGGAGACGATGATTTTTTCAGAAGATGTTCTCCAAACAGACATTGCTTCAAATGGAAATCCTGCAACTTCAACTCGGAATGTGCCCAGCTGACAAAAGCCTGAGGCTCTTTAACCCGATGGCCTGTCTCGGCATTATAGCACATTACCTTGCCGGTTCTTACCTGTCCATTTATATCTGTCTGCCAGAAAACCGTTGCGCCTCCCCATTTTGAAGACGTCCCTATGCGATACATTTCAAACAATCTGCTTGCCTCATTTTCGCCAAATACATGACAGAAATAATGATATAAGGGGTTGATTGAA
>NZ_FR882988.1:0-3273 GCF_000435115.1 Bacteroides sp. CAG:633
GGGCCGTCTGGTGACGGTGGCCGACGGTTTCCATCCGGGAAGCGAGGTGGCCAATATGTCTGTACTGGGTTATAATCTGCCGCGGGTGTACGAAGGCCGCGGACCGCTCGAAGCCGCCAGCATCGGTGTAGACCTGAAGCCGGGCGAAATGGCCATGCGTTGCAACATCATCTGCATCGAAGGTGACCATATCAAGAACCATTCAGCCGGACACATCACAACAGAAGAGGCCGACGAACTGGTACGCTACCTGCAAGAGCAGCTGGGTGACGACCGCATCCACTTCTATACAGGCGTGCAATATCGTCATCTGCTGGTAGTCAGGGGAGGAGATAAACGTATCGACTGTACGCCGCCTCACGATGTGCCTCTGAAACCTTTCCGTCCGCTTATGGTGAAACCGCAGGCTGGCACCGAACACATCAGCGTGCCCGAAGGCAATGCCGACCTGACGCCGGCACAGACAGCTGAGCTGCTGAACGACCTTATTCTCCGTTCACAGGAACTGCTGAAGAATCATCCTGTCAACCTGAAACGCATGGCCGAAGGCAAGGACCCCGCCAACAGCATCTGGCCCTGGAGCCCGGGTTATCGTCCGCAGATGGAACCGTTCTCGCAAACCTTTCCGCAAGTGAAGCGGGGAGCCGTCATTTCGGCAGTCGATCTTATTAACGGTATCGGTTATTATGCCGGTCTGCGCCGCCTGAACGTGGAAGGTGCTACCGGACTGTATGATACCAACTACGAAAACAAAGTGGCTGCCGCCCTTGAGGCATTGAAGACGGACGACTTTGTCTATCTGCATGTTGAGGCCAGCGATGAAGCCGGACACGAAGGCGACGTCGCACTGAAGATGCGTACCATCGAGAATCTGGACAAGCGTGCCGTAGGCCCTATCTACGAAGCCGTGAAAGACTGGGACGAACCGGTAGCCATCGCCGTGCTGCCCGACCATCCCACGCCCTGCAAACTGCGCACGCATACGGCCGAGCCAGTGCCTTTCCTCGTCTGGTATCCGGGCATCGAACCCGACGAAGTGCAGACCTTCGACGAAGTGGCTGCCTGTAACGGCATTTATGGGCTGATGAAGGAAGACGAGTTTATCAACGAATTTATGAAACAAGCATAAGCAACTCACAGAAACAGAAACTATGAAATACTACAGTACCAATAAACAGGAAAACAACGTCAGTCTGGAAGACGCGGTGGTAAAAGGACTGGCTACCGATAAGGGACTCTACATGCCCGATGTCATCAAGGCCTTGCCGCAAGAGTTTTACGACCAGATAGATACGCTGAGCTTTCAGGAAATAGCTTATCGGGTAGCCGATGCTTTCTTTGGCGAGGACGTGCCTGCCGATACGTTGAAGCAGATTGTGTACGACACGCTGAGCTTCGACGTGCCGCTGGTCAAAGTTACCGACAACATCTTCTCGCTCGAACTGTTTCACGGCCCGACGCTTGCCTTCAAGGATGTGGGCGGTCGCTTCATGGCCCGTCTGCTGGGCTATTTTATCCGTAAGGAAGGCAAACGGCAGGTCAATGTGCTGGTAGCCACTTCGGGCGATACGGGCAGTGCCGTGGCCAATGGCTTTCTGGGTGTAGAGGGCATTCACGTGTATGTGCTCTATCCCAAAGGCAAGGTCAGCGAGATACAGGAAAAACAATTCACTACGCTGGGGCAGAACATCACTGCCCTTGAAGTGGACGGTACTTTCGACGACTGCCAGGCACTGGTTAAGTCGGCCTTCATGGATCGTGAGCTGAACGAGCATCTGCAGTTAACTAGTGCTAATTCGATCAACGTGGCCCGTTTCTTGCCTCAGGCGTTCTACTACTTCTATGCCTATGCCCAGTGGGTAAAGCAAATGAAGGCACGTTTTGGCGAGGGCGAACAGCTTGCTGCGGTATTGTCGCGTGGTCCTGTAGTCTGTGTGCCCAGCGGCAACTTTGGCAACATCACGGCCGGTCTGTTCGGCAAGCGCATGGGACTTCCCGTCAGCCGCTTCATTGCTGCTAACAACCGTAACGACATTTTTTATCAGTATCTTCGCACGGGTATCTATACTCCCCGTCCCAGCATCGCTACTATAGCCAATGCGATGGATGTGGGCGACCCCAGCAACTTTGCCCGGGTACTCGACCTCTACGGACATAGTCATGCAGCCATTGCAGCCGAGATCAGCGGAGCTACCTATACCGACGAGCAGATAGCCGACACTATGCGCTGTGTGTGGAAGGAGCATCAATACCTGCTCGATCCGCATGGCGCCTGCGGGTATCGTGCCCTTAGCGAAGGCTTGCAACCGGGCGAAACGGGCATCTTCCTCGAAACAGCCCATCCGGCCAAGTTTAAGGACACAGTGGAGGGTATTCTGGGCGAATCCATCAGCATCCCCGAGAAGTTGCAGGCTTTTATGCGCGGCGAGAAACAGAGCATCCCGATGTCGAAGGAGTTTGCAGCTTTCAAGCAGTACTTGATGACGGTATAAGAGATATGTAGAGACTGTTTGCAGAACAGTCGGAAACTTGGTCCGCCGATTTTCCTTATAAATCTTCAGAAAAGGAAAATCGGCGGACATGCGTGAAGAGGATATTGCTTTTTTACGGAAAAACAGAGAGAAATGTGAACGAAAATGCTGCTTTTTTGTTAGTTTAGCATCAGTTATTAAAAAAAGAAGAATGTATATGTTATCTATTTTGTTAACGGCAGCGGCGACTGCTGAAAAAACTACAAATGAATTGAGCCGTTTGCAGGTGTTTGCGGAACAAATGTACGACTGGGGCATCAATGCCGGTAAGCACCTGATCAGTGCAATTATCATTTTCATAGTGGGACGTTTTCTGATCTCCTTCTTGCAACGGATGGTTGCAAATATCATGATAAAGAGGAAGGTAGATCCAGGTATACAGAGCTTTGTCAGGAATGTGATGAGTATCTTGCTGACAATTCTGTTGGTAGTGGCTATTATCGGAAAGCTGGGCATTGAGACTACCTCGTTTGCTGCTTTGCTGGCATCGGCCGGTGTGGCTATTGGTATGGCGCTGTCGGGCAATTTGCAGAACTTTGCCGGTGGACTGATTATATTGATTTTGCGCCCTTTCAAAGTGGGCGACTGGATTGAGAGCCAGGGTCAAGCCGGTACCGTGCGCGAAATTCTGATTTTTCATACTTTGCTGACTACTGCCGACAACAAGGTAATTTATATCCCTAACGGTTCCTTGTGCAGCGGAACGATTGTCAATTACAGCCGTGAAGAAAATCGTCGTGTA